>JBGVTM010000182.1 GCA_041862535.1 Candidatus Neomarinimicrobiota bacterium
GGACATCGCCGGACCGATCATGTTCCTGGCCAGCGATCTGGCCCGGCATATTACTGGTGAAATCCTGAACGTAAATGGGGGCGGTGTGTTGTGCGGGTGAGGCAGCTTTACAACAGCCGCTCGTAATCGCTGAGATCCAGTTTCCACACCGGTACGCCGCAGTAGCGGTCACCTTCAGGGCAGATGGGACGGGCTCCGGCCATTTGTCGCAGGGTGCACGGTGGCAGCAGATACTTGCCGATGCGGGGGTGTACCTCGCGCACCTGCTTGGCCTCGTGCACGCTGGCCCGCCAGATCTCTTCCTGGGCGTTGTAGCACAGTCGCATGCGGTGCTTGTGGTGCAGGTTGAGCAGGTCGGCTGACTCGGTAAAGCGCACCGCAACGGCATTTGGCAGCAGGTAATTCGCGAACTCCTGCGAAATCCCCAACCGCTTCAGCTTGCCAATGGCCTCCCAGGTGCGGCTCATGGTCTCCCAGTAACGTTTTTGTGAAGGCTCGTGGGCCTGGATGAGGGCGGGGGTGACGACGTCGGGTTCATCGGAGAGTTGGGTGGCCAGTATGGGTCGGCTGGCGGGGGTCAGCCGGTGACGCATATCCTGGCTGTCGGCGGTGTGCGAGAGCTTCTTGCGGAAGGTATAGCCCGGGTGGTACAGGGTGCGGGTGAGTTTGGCGTGGGTGGTGAGATTGAGCACTTCGCCATAGGTGGGATTTTTGCCGGGATCCAAGGCCAGCGCGATGGCTTCTTCATCGTTCAGCTCGGCGTTGGTCCTTCCGAGCACCTCTCGTACGGCTGAAGCCAGCACCCGCTCGCCGTCGGCTTTATAGTCAACCAGCCGGGAGATGCGCCCTCCCAGGGAGGCGTCAAATTCCTCCTTGAAGCCAGGGCTCGGAGCCGGGCTCTCTTCCAGCCAGGGGAACTCAACAAAGTCCTCCTGTCCCAGGGGCTCCTGAAGGATCAGCTCGTACCCCGGGTCGTACTCCAGGACGGCCTGCACCATGCGCCCAACCACCTGCTGCTGCTCGTAAGGCACGTCCGCCTGTTGGCAGACCCGCCAATACCGCAGGAGGGTAATGCCGCTGATGGTATGGTACAGATAGGAGAGGGTTGCCACCGGGGCCACATAGCGGGCGGCTTCCTGGGTCTTTTTCAGAATAGTTTGCTTATACCTGTCCGGCTGTTTAGCCCGGGCGGGGAAGATGCGGAAGTACTCGGCCTTGGCGATCTCAAATAATCCCTCGCGCAGCTCCCGGTAGGCCGCCATTTGCATGTTGATAGTGTCCTGGTAGAGCTCTAAAGCTGAGCCGGTGAGCGGTGGTATATAGAATGAATTTTTGTTCAAACGGACATATCGTTGGCTCACCTGCTCGGAGTTGTAGAAGGGGTGGCTGTGGAGGAAGGACCAGACGAAGTGGCGGGAGACGTTGCTGAGGGCGAACTGGAACTGGGCATGCTGGAAGGTGGTATGGTGCCCGGCCTGGTAGATGGCCTGGGCGAGGGCCCGATCGCGGCTGCCTTCCTCCAGGTTGATATGCTCATCGCCGATAATTCCCTTGCCGCTATAGCAGGTGCGGGCGGTGGCTAGCACGTTTTTAAAGGGAGTGATAAAGGCTTTGGTTAGCTTGACTTCCGGAGCGGTTGCGGTAGTTGCTTCCGGGTTGAGCATAGATGGGATTGAGGCCGTCACAGCTATCGGTTTCCCGGTCGCCTCACTGGCGGGCATCCCTCATCCAGGTTTGGAATGGTACAAGTCCAGGAATGATTGCACGATAGTGGGATTGCCTGCCACCAGGCCCGGCTTCAAGACCACGTGGCGGCTGTTGTAGCGGTGCTCTTGCCCGTTGAGTACACGCAGCACGGCGCCGGCTTCCTTGAGGATGATATGTCCCGCGCAGACGTCCCACTCATTCTTGGGCCTGAGGGTGGCGAAAATGTCGGCTCGCCCGGCAGCAGTCAATCCCAGCTTGTAGGCTACGCTGCCGATGGGCTTCAGGCTGCGGAAATAGGACCGGTACGGCTCCCATAGGCGCCGCCGGGTTTCGGAGCGGCTGTTGAGGAGCACGGCCTCCTGGAGGCGCTCGATCAGTGACGCGGTCACCGGCTCGTTGTTCAGGGTGGCACCGTTTCCGGCAACAGCAGTGAACGTCTCATCGGTGACTGGATTGTACAGAACTCCCAGCATGGGCTCGCCCCGCTCCACCAGGGCGATGCTCACCACGAACTGAGGCAGTCCTCTAATGAACTCCTTGGTTCCATCCAGGGGGTCCACCACCCAGACACGCTCCTTACTTAGCCGCTCGCTGGTATCGGCGGTCTCTTCGGACAACCACCCGTAGGTGGGAAAGCTATCCCGCAGGCGCTCTTCCAGGTGCTGGTTGCTGGCATAATCAGCGGTGGTAACAGGATTATTAAAGCCCTTGTCGCGGATCTCGTAGTCGGCATTGTAGTAATTCATCAGGAGGGTGCCGGCGGCCCGGGCGGCTTCGAGGGCGACAGTGAGTTCGGCTTGCATCGCTGAAAATTACGATTTGGCTACTTGAAAGGCGAGGGTGTTGCGTACAGCTGCCCGACAGGCTCGGTGCGCTGTCCCCCTCAGTAACCTCGCAGCGAGTGGCTGAGATATCAGCCTACTCCCTGGCGAGGCCAATAACGCCGCAGGCTATGCGGGCACCGGCGGCACCGCTAGGCTGCGAGGTCAGGTCGTCCGCCTGGGTGTGGAGGACCACCGCGCGGCCCAGGATGGAGTGGGGTCCTTCGAGGCTCAGGTGGGCATCCACAACCTCCAGGGAGGCGTGGCCCGATTCGTCCGCCGTGACGTTGCCCAGGTCACCGAGGTGGCGCTGATCGTCCGCAGGGCCGCCGTGGGGCGCACCCGTGGGATTGAAGTGGCCACCCGCCGAGGTCCCATCCGGGGCGCTGCAGTCACCATACTCGTGGATGTGAAAGCCGTGCGGTCCGGGTTCGAGTCCGTGCAGATGGGCCACGATGCGGATACCCTCGTCTGTTCGAGTAAAAGTGACCATGCCGCCGGCTGAGCAGCCCTCAGTGGGATGCAGGACGGCCACGGCTCGGGCAGTTAAAGGCTGATCAGCCTCAGTGCTGTGCTGCGGCCTACCCAGGAACCGCCAAACGATAAAAAGCACCACTGCAGCCAAAACAACTATCCGTATCCAATCGCGCATATTCCCCTCCCGAGAAGTGGCTGTTACCGGCAGTTGGGAACGACCAGCAAGTTAGCGAACTTTTTAGTGGAAGAGGTGCCCGAGTTCTACAGGAATCTGTTCCGTAAGGATTAGGGTTGTGACCTCAAGATCCCGCTCCCCAAAAGTGGCAGAAGCGTGAATCCCTCTGATATGGAGCCAGCCGATTGATGCGGTTGATGGCAGAGAACGGTTGGATGAGGGCTGAGTTAGCGTGTGGCACTTGGAGGTCAGCCGGGTACTACGTACTTCCGGGTTGAGGTGGAGTCGCAATTGCCGGAGCAGGCCCAAGTGGATGATACTTCAACCTCACTGGCCCTGGCTAACCCTATCAAGGTGAAACATTCCGCCGGATAAAGGCATAGCGCGACTCGTCCAGCAGCGCCAGCGTGACGGGAATGCCCTCTACTTCAGCAGCCCCCGCCTATCCTAGGCGTACACGCACACAGGCAGCCTGGCGCGACTGCTCTGCACTTACTTCAATAACACCCCCGCCTACTGCGGGACTACTCTGACGCTTACTTTAGTAATAGCATCTTCCGGCAAGCGGACAGGAAGGAGCCCGACTGGGAACGCTGCGCGGCTGATCGGGAGAGCGAGCACCAGCGACTGCTCAATCAACGTTCCAATGCCATCTGGAATGACTGGCTGGCTGCCCTTGGAGGCTTGAGACCTGGGGCCGGGGACTGGGAGGCTGGCAGGAAGAGAACGGGAGAAGGGGTGAAGGAGGCGCGAGGCGGTCTCAAAAAGGGACCAAGAAGACACCTTAAAATTCAACAAAATCCATACAAAATTCTGCATTTTAGAGTTTTTTCCCGACGAGAGGCCGGAATCTCCCTGTTGAAAAATGATTCCGCGCCAAGACCGGCCCCGCTACACTTCGTTACGCGGGGTAAACTCCCCACTTGCAGCGATACTAAAGGCAGGGCAGACTTGATCGCAGCGGAGGCAACACTAGCGGCGTGATATGGGTTTAGCATTATCATAGTGCCGGAATATAAGTCATTGGAGGCGGTTTGTCGTTCGCCTGGTGCGTCTGGTGCGCGAAATGCGCGAGAAAAGAAGTTTCCCCAAAGGGGTCCCTTAGGGACAAGTTTCGAGTTTCAGGTTTCGAGTTACCGGTGGGCGGAAGAGAGCGTCGGGAATGGTACATTGACGATTGAAGATTGAAAGAGAAAGGGGAAAAAGCGGGAAGCAAACTGCCAAGAAAGCAGGGAGGAGAGGTCTATCTCCCTGTCCGTGGCGTCCCTGGCTTCTTTTGCTACGGATTTACACAGATGTACGCGGATCTTTTATCGCATATAAACTTATTCTATCCATCTTTCTGTCTGCGTTCATCCGCGCAGATCCGCGGCTGGACTTTCTCTGACCCCCCAGCCCCGCCTCCGGCGCAGCTACCCTTCGTGACGCGGGGTAAACTCCCCGCTTTCTGCGGGACTGTGAGCAGGGCATGGCTATTTCCCCGCCTACGGCCCACCGCCAGCAGGATTTATAACGGGACTGTTCTGACGCTTACTTCAATAACACCATCTTCCGGCTGGCCGTGAAGCGCTTGTCGCTCTCAACAGAGGTAGCTGTAAACCGGTAGAGGTAAATGCCGGCGGGTACTGAGCGTCCACCCTGGTCTTTACCATCCCACACCACCTGCCGGTAGCCGACCTCTTCCAGACCCTCCCAGCGGATAACCTCGCGACCCATAATGTCGTAGATCACCAGGCTTACACGACTGGCTTCCGACAGATCGTATTCAATGCTGGTGCTGGGGTTGAAGGGATTAGGGTGGGCCGGGTAGAGGGCGTAGGCCTCGGGTACCATCCCCGATAAGTAATCTTCCGCCTGACCCTCGGCAATCTGCTTGACGAACGCCATGAAACTGACCGTATCGGAGGGATTAGACAGCCGGCTGCTCTCATCCCTGGCCCTGACGTAGAAAGAAAAATTATAAGCCGGTGGATCACATAAAAACACACTCTCGGGGTTGTAGTGGTTGTTCTGGGTGGACCCCGCAAGAGACCATTCGCTGATATGGACTTTTTCGTAGACGTAGTAGCAGTCCAGGTCCGGTTCCGTGTTATCATCCCACTGGAGGATAGGATTTCTATCGCAGACACCCGTTAGGTTCTGCGGCGGGGCTGGCGGAACATCAAAATCTCGAGCTTCTAAAATGTTAGTTAAGCTACTCATATTTAAGCCGTTGTTAAGTGCCATATCTGCGCTTAAAATGGCATTGGCTGCATGTAGCATTATCGCATTATTATTTAGGTAATAATGTGACTGAATGACTAGTTTATTGGACGTTGTTCGTCCTAACTCATTGAAAATATCCCATAAAGTAGCAGACCAGATTTTTCCTTTATTATGCTCACCAAATAGAATGTCATAATCCTCATAGGTGTAATTTTCATCCAGTCTACGACCTTCCCAAATATCTCCGCTGCCCGATGGAGTAATGCCTGCATCCCAGGTAAATACAAAGTCTTTTTCCCACGTTGATATTGATGCTGAGTACGACCCCGCCCAATAGTCCCCAAAACCTTGGGATATACAATCCAGCTCGTATCCAAAAGAACCCGAGATTTGATCATGTTGAATTGCGTGACCATATTCGTGCAAAATAACGTCTACATCTTCTGCATCATCTACATTTCCTTCGCCGAATGCAATTTTATTGGTTCCAGGCAAGTAATGAGAATTATCCATACCATTTAGGCCGTGTGGGTCAACTTCAATAGGACCATTTTAGATGTTGTCAAAACCTAAAGATTGTAAATAACGCTGATTGGAGTCAATATGATAGTATGCCATTACATCTTCAAAGCCACTCTGGAAGCGAGTGTAGAAGAATTGACTAGATTCGCTCTTGACTGGCGTAACAACCGGATTTTCAAATTCTGTAATTTTCACATACGGACCATTTAATAAGTACATCTCCTCCTCTTCTGAATATTCAATATCCAGGAGCGATACAAGAACGCGTTCATTATTAAGCGCAGGATGGTCTTCATCGTCATAATCAGAATATCCTTCGGTTCCATAATAATTTTCTGAAGTAGTAAGTGGGTCTGGATTAAATACCTTTCCCGTTCCATCAGTAAATATTGTTAATTCATGTATCCATACAACCTCCCCATTCTCCGCATTAATAAAAATTTCCCAGTCACCTAATTTACCTTAAAAATCCATGCTGGGAAGCATTACCCTATAACCTAGCAGGTAGTAGTCTTCAAGTGGTAATACCATGAGTTCAACAGACGGGTCGTCATAAAGCTGACTACTACTAATTGCATCCTCTGCTAATGTAAGAGCGTTTTCTTTCGTTAAGCTCGGAGTAATATCATCTAATGATACGTCAGGGTGGTAATCGATCATAAAAAACATTATTTTTGATCCATGATTGAAGCTAATCACGGTATTGGAATTCCAAACAGGTATACCCATATACTTTTGATAAAATCTAACATGAAATCCTCCTGGGCTTTCTTTAATAGTGCTTAAAACTAGATCATCAAGCATTGGTTGCATTTGGAATGTTTTAGCATTTGCGCCTAGAAATTGGAGAGCCATCTGTTCTATTGTCCCAGACAGCTCTGGCATAAAGATGCCCTGATTCCGAGTTACACTCACGGTATTTGTTCTAAAAGGTGTTGGTTGTTCTTCGAAGAACGAGTGTTGTTTCTGGCCAAGTAGTAAGCTTGTTGTAATAAATACAAAGATACTATAACACTTTATCAGTTTAAATACCTTCATTGTTTTTCCTCTTGAGTTATTGTACCCATAAAGAGGGACTTGTTGCATTTTTAACCACCATCATTTTTTCTGAACCATCAGAATTCATCATCCATATTTCAGGATTTGTGTAGGGGCCGTGAATTCCACCAGATACCCGAACGAAAACAATAAAATTGCCATCGTTAGACCAAGAAAATCCCCCAGTAGCGAAAATACTATCTACTAACTGAACAGGATTAGAACAAAAATTATCCGGGACCTTATAGATTGCCAAGTTATCTCCTGAAATGCTTCTATGGGCAAAAATAATTTCGGCCGTAACCGGATTATACTTAGGCTGCAATGATATTTGATAATCATCGCAGGATAAACATATAGAAGAATCCATTGAAGTAGTGGTATGGAATATGTTCGGGAAGTCTGTGACTCGATTATCACTTGAATTGAAAATTATATCAACACCGTTTGGATGCAGAGAGGGGCACACATCATCATGGAAGGGACGATCAGTAATTTGTTTATCATTTAATCCGTCTATGTTGATAATAAATATTTCATAGTTTAATCCTAATGAAGCAAGTGACTTAGAATAAATGATATAATTGCCATCAATACTCCATTCGGGGCTGATATCTTGACGATAGACATAATATGGGAAAAACTGCTGTTCTCCTGTCGTAGGATTAAGAGTCCTTAAGTGGCCGCCGTCGGTCCCAACAGCTTCGATATATACAATTTCATCTCCAGAAGGGCTCCAATGGGCTTGATCCGCCCAGATGCGATAGTAGGTAAAACCTAGTTCATTGGTCCAGACAGGTTCATTTAGAGGAAGAAGTAACTCGAGCGAGTCCGATAACATATCAAATAAATAAATTTCATTGTCTCGGGTGAAAACTAGCTTCATTACAGGGTTATCAACTTGAATGGAAGAAGTATGTTTACATGACGTGATGATACCAATAAAGCAGATAGAGATTATTGCATAATGATAATAAAGCTTCATCTCAAACTCATACGTCTCATTTAATATAATCAGTAGTTATAAGCAATATAAAATAACTTAATGAGCCAAGATGAGATTAATTGGCCTGCTTATCCTGTACCTCTATATGGTTGTGTTGCAGATATCAGCATATCATAGCCATATTCCATGTAGTTGCCAACCTTTTTACATACGATTCCCGAAAACAACGGTAGACGACACTCTCTTAGGTTAAGGAAACTTCTTTTAAAACACCTAAGGGAGAAGATCATAATTGCCCGGTAATCCATTCCCTCTATGTCCGTATCAGTTCTTAGTGTTTCGTATAAGGGCGCCATTCCGGCGTGAAATATTTCGCTTCTCCAGTGGTGATTTGTGTTAAGCCCGTTCCATCGCTATTAATGATACAGATGTGCCCGCCAGTACGAATAGAGCCCGCAATAAACGTCAACCTCGTTCCATCGGGCGACCACAACACATACTCCTCCTTTATTTCGTTATTCGTGATTCTCTGCATATCCGAACCATCGGCGTTCAGGATATAAATCTCACTATTTTCCCTTCCCGAAGCGATTGCGATATGCTTACCATCCGGCGAATATCGAGCATAATTGCTGCCAAATGTGCTATCGCTTAACAGGATTCTTTGCTTATCAGTACCATCTATATTCATGGTATACCAATCGCCATAGCGGTCAAAGATGCTGTCAAGGGAGCAATTTGAGTGAAACAAGATTTTCTGCCCATCCGGAGACCAGTCAAAGACAAAATCGCCATAGGGATTATCGGTTAGCTTGACCTCTTTGATTCCATCAGTCGTATCAAGGTCGATGATAAATATTTCCGTATTAAGTCCACCGATCTCGCAATTTATACAGCGCGAGAACGCAATCTTATCCCCATCCGGTGACCAGACCGGCATCATGCCCCCATCGATGTGGGGTTCGATATGGCCTTTCCGGTCCCAAAGGGTGACCAGCCGTTTCCCGCTGCCATCGGCATTGATGACATAGATCTGATAGGCTTCATAATAATCGAAAGGCCCCGTGTAGGCGATCCGTTCCCCGTCCGGTGACCATCGCAGCCCACCGGGCCACACCGGTTCGACTACCTTCCAGGTTGAATCGGTGCTCAGATCCATTATATAAAGGGCTTCTCCCACACGGAAGGCGATTTGGTCTACCGGCTCATCAGGTGGCCCTGCCGGGTTCTTCCCGCAGGAGTATAGCACCAAACAAAAGGCTACAAGCAGTATCGGTATTCGGCAGTTCACCTTAGGATCACCTCAACACAGAAAGATATCGGGAATTACGCATTTCAAAGACACCTGCATTACCCGGTGGTGTCAAGAAAATATAGTTACTTAGAATTGCTTCACGATACAGAAGCGGCTATTCTTTCGCTTATATTTACCATAATTTATACAATGCCTTCCATATTATCTTCGAGGCCAATTATTCTATTATGTTGCATGGTCTTTCCTTTTTTTAGTGTTATTCCTTAGAATTGAACCTGTTCAGGTATTCTATCTTCGCAAAAGAATACCCAATAAGTCCCATCATTTTTCCGGACAATGCTATAAACATCAGCATAAATCAATTCCACGTCATCAAGGTTCTCTATTTTAACAGGGATGTTTTGTCCGATTGATGCAGCTCCGTTGGGCCTCACAAGGCCCCAATACCAGACTGTGCCGTCTTCTTTCAACGCTAAATTGTAGTCATAGTTCGCTGAGATAGCTGCAACGTCAGTCAGATTACTCACCTTTACAGGTAATTTGCTATCATCATAACTTCCGTTCCCCAGTTGGCCAAAATCATTCTTTCCCCAGGCCCAGACTGTTCCATCTTCTTTTAATATCACCGTACGACGTGCGCGCACGTTTGCTATCTCCTTAATACCAGTGAGACTACTTATAGAATCAAGTTCATCGGGGGCTGAATTCCCTAGGTAAAAAATGCTGCCATCCTTATCTAAAACCATATATTCACTTAGTCTGGTTATGTTTTCTAGCCCTTCGACCTGTTCAGGTTCTATAAACTTTGATGGGCTCCTATGATCCAACTTCATATACCATACCGTTCCGTCTTTCTTTAATAAATGAACAACTTGATCAAATACATGTATTGATTTAGCGTCTTGTAGATAGGATATCTTAATCGGTGCTGTAATTACCGTATCCAGGCCTGGTGGTTCCAGGTGCGTAGCATAATTCCCCCAGAACCAGATATTTCCATCTTGGTCTGCGGCAAGTGCGATTCCGTGAAACAAATCTAAGGCAACCGCATTTTCAATATTTAACACTTTTCCAGGGACGTCGCTATTTTCGGTAGTTCCGTTGCCTAATGTACCGAAATAGTTATACCCCCAAGCCCAGATTGTGCCGTCAGGTTCAATTACCGCATGAACCATTTCAGATGCTATTTGGTTAACAGGTTTATCTTCTTCCTCTCTTTCCGGTTCGGTGGGCAGCGTACAAGAAATTAAAACCATGCCAAAAAATAGAATTGTGACGGCAGCCACTATGATAATCATCAACCGCTTTTCCCAAAAGGAGGAAAATCTTTTTAAGGCGTTTGATAATAAGTGGCTATTTCCGACCATCTAAGCAGTCCTCCATTCTCATAGTTTCGTATAAGGGCGCCATTCCGGCGTGAAATATTTCGCTTCTCCAGTGGTGATTTGCGTTAAGCCCGTTCCGTCGATATTGATGATATAAAGATGCCCGCCATCATGGAGAGAGCCCACCATAAACACCAGCCTCGTGCCATCGGGTGACCAAGATAAAAAGTGTTCAGTTGTAGTATTGTTGGTGATTCTCTGAATATCAGAACCATCGGCGTTCATGATATAAATCTCATTTTTATTCATGCCCCCAACGAAAGTAATAAACTGCCCATCCGGCGAGTATCTCAAACCGTGACCAACAAATGTGGTATCATACGTCATGATCCGCTGCTTGTCCGAGCCATCCACATTCATGGTGTACCAATCGCCATATTGGTCAAACGTGCTGTCGAGGGAGTAATCGGACTGAAACAGAATCTTCTGACCGTCGGGAGACCAATCAGAAATATAATCGCTATAGATATTATCAGTTATCCTGGTCTCTTTGATCCCATCGGTCGTATCAAGGTCGATGATAAATATTTCCGTATTAAGTCCACCGATCTCGCAATTTATACAGCGCGAGAACGCAATCTTATCCCCATCCGGTGAGCAGCCCCGGTCAGGGTATTTTCCTTAACCCGCAGGGTGTCGCCGAACTGTGTTGTTGTGGTCGTCCACCTAAACTGAGCGGCAGATTGAGTGGCTAAGCTAAGCCAGCTGAAGACTACTATCAGTACAATACATTTGTTTCTCAACATCTTATCCCCTCCATTCTTTGTTTTAGACACACATTCGGTCAAGATCCGAGCTAAAGACGATATGTGCCGATGCGATTCAAGTCATAGGATAGATAAGCCTATCAGCGCCAGTCGGTTACATTATTAATGATATCGGTAGAATCATCAAAGGTGATCTGGGTAAGCCCGGTCCCGTCCGTATTGATAACATGGATATTCGCCCACTCTTTGCGTTGATCATCTCTTCCGAATTGTCCATACTGTGTAAATGCTATTCTTAAAGCATCAGGGGACCAGCGAAACGAGCCGATCTTGTTGTCTCCAGATGGTGTTATTAACTCCGGATTCGCACTATCGGGACTGATGATATAGATGTCTCGATATAGTCCAACGGTGGAATATGCGATTTTCTTATTATCACTTGACCATTTCGCGTCGTATTCCCGAATATCCTTTGTATCGGTGATCTGCTTGATCAGATTACCGTTCAAGTCCATCTCATACAGTTCATAGCTTTCAGGCCGGGACGATCCTGCCACGTATTTTTCCCCTGTCACCAATAGCCGCTGGCCATCATCCG
Organism: Candidatus Neomarinimicrobiota bacterium; assembly: GCA_041862535.1. NCBI lineage: Bacteria > Pseudomonadati > Fidelibacterota > Fidelibacterota bacterium. The sequence continues at coordinate 11,837 of JBGVTM010000182.1, forward strand.
ACCAGTCCCAGATATGAACAATAGTGTACGGGTCCCGGTTAAGCCTCCTTTCATCCGTGCCGTCGGCATCGATGATATAGATGCCTTCATAATTGCCGATAGCATCCTGCCTTTCAAAAGCAATCTGTTTCCCATCCGGAGACCAGACAGGATGCTGGCCGTTCCATGTTAAGCGGTACCGGTGATTCCCCGATTTATCCAGGATATAAATTTCAAACCACTCCATTGTCTGTGGCGGCGGCAAGTGCGGCATACCCGCGGCCGCTATACGATTTGCGTCGGGTGACCACGAGGCGTCCAGATATGATATATTATTATCCTCGGTCAGTCTGTTTACCTCCGAACCATCGGGATTCATAGTGAAAAGACCACTTCTCCCCAGGCTATCTGATATGGAGATGAATAGAATTCTGTTAATCGTTACACCATCAGCGGGTGGACCTGACGGGTTCTTGCCGCAGGAAGATAGCACCAAACAAAAGGCTACAAGCAGTGTCGGTTTTCGGCAGTTCACCTTAGGATCACCTCAACACAGAAAGATATCAGGAGTTATTCATTTGTAAGATACCTGCATTACCCGGCGGCGTCAAACAAATATAATTACTTAGAATTGCTTTACGATACAGAAGCGGCGATCCCTTCCCGTATTGTTGCCATTTTTTTGCAATGCCTTCCATATTATCTTCGAGACAGGTGTTCCATGACCAGAGCTCCCATTGCCGCTGTAAGGGTGCGTCGTCTGTCTTTCACTGTAATGCACAACCAAAAAAACCCCGCCAGGACGGCAGGGCTTTTATTCAAAGGGTAGTATTTTAGTCTACAGCAATCAGACCACGCTCATCACCAGCACGCCAATCATGACGATAAGGGCCACGAAGATAGCCGCCACGCCGTAGTTCTTATTCCTGATTTCGGCCCACTCGTCAATGTCCCTGGAGACGAGAGCGAAGATCCAGATAGCGATGGCCGTACCCAGCGAGAAGCCGATGGAAACCGCCAGCGCCCAGCCGATGGTCCGTAAGTATTGTATGAGGGTATCGCCAAAGGATAGCA
>JBGVTM010000183.1 GCA_041862535.1 Candidatus Neomarinimicrobiota bacterium
CCCTGCCGGTCAAGGCCTCCAATTACTCCAGCCTGGCCTCGGTAGGCAATACGCTTTACTACCGGCGCAACGGCAGCGACGATGAAAAACCCAGGCTGCTCATGTTCGATTTCGATAAGCAGGAAGAGACCGATCTCGGCGAGATCAGCGGCTTTGAGATCTCCGCCGACGGCAAAAAGATGCTGGTGGGGAAGGACAAGTCCTACTACATCATCGATCTGCCGAAGGCCCGGCTCGATCTCAAGGATAAACTCGACCTCTCCGCCATGGAGGTTATGCTTGACCGGCGCGCAGAATGGCGCCAGATATTCAGCGAGTCGTGGCGGCAAATGCGCGACTTCTTCTACATACCGAACCTGCACGGTGTCGACTGGGAGAGCGTACGAAAGAGATATGCCCCTCTGGTAGAGCATGTCAACCACCGCGCCGACCTTACCTACATCATCGGAGAACTGATCGGCGAACTGAACATCGGCCATACCTATGTTGGTGGAGGCGATTACCCCCAGCCGGACCGGATAAAGACCGGCCTGCTGGGTGCCGAGTTAGAGCGTGACGCATCCGGGTACTATCGGATCAAGCGGATTCTCAAGGGCGAAAACTGGAACGATCCCCGGCGCTCCCCGCTGACTGAGGTCGGCGTTGGCGCGCGGGAGGGCGATTTCATCCTGGTCGTCAATGGCAAATCAACCAAAGAGATGATCAACATTTACGAACACCTGGTGAACTCCGTAGGCAAGCAGGTGACCCTGACCTTGAACGAGCAGCCGAGACTCAAAGGCAGCCGGGAGGTGGTGGTACGCCCCATTGAAGATGAACAGGAACTGTACTACTACAACTGGGTGCAGACCAACATCGAAAAAGTGGATCAGGCCACCAAGGGCAAGGTCGGCTACCTTCACATCCCGGACATGGGCCAGTATGGACTGAACGAGTTCGTCAAACACTACTATCCCCAGCTGACCAAGAAGGCCCTGATCATCGATGTCCGCGGCAATGGGGGCGGCAATGTCTCCCCGATGATCATCGAGCGCCTGCGCCGGGAAATCGCCATGATCACTATCGCCCGCAACACCAGCCCGGCGGTCAATCCGGACGGCACGCTCTGGGGTCCCATGATCATGATCGCCGATGAGTTCTCCGCCTCGGATGGCGATATTGTCGTCTACCGCTTCAAGAAGTACGGGCTGGGGAAAGTCGTTGGCAAGCGTACCTGGGGCGGAGTAGTCGGCATTCGCGGCAGCCTGCCGCTGCTGGATGGGGGTTACCTCTACAAGCCGGAATTCTCCCGCTACGACGTCGAAGGCACCGAATGGATTATGGAAGGCCGCGGGGTCGAGCCTGACATCTACGTTGACAACGACCCGGTCCAGGAATTCGCTGGCATCGATCAGCAGCTCAACCGGGCCATCGCGGAAATTCTCAAGGACCTGGAAACTCAGGAGAAAACCATCCCTGAGCCGCCGCCGTATCCAATTAAATAGCTTACCAATCATAGTAATAGAATATGGATACTAAACTCGTTCTGCTGCGCCACGGCGAGAGCCTCTGGAACCTGGAAAACCGCTTCACCGGCTGGACCGATGTCGACTTGACCGACCAGGGCATCGCGGAGGCCCACCAGGCAGGGAAACAGCTGCTGGAGGAGGGCTTCGAATTTGACCTCGCCTTCACCTCCGTCCTTAAACGGGCCGTCCGCACCCTGTGGCTGGTACTCGATGAAATGGACCTGATGTGGATACCGGTGGAGCGCAGCTGGCGGCTCAACGAACGGCATTACGGCGCGTTGCAGGGACTGAACAAGGCCGAAACCGCCCAGCAGTACGGCCCCGAGCAGGTTCACCTCTGGCGGCGCAGCTACGACGTGCCACCGCCCGCCCTGGAGCCGGAAGATCCCCGCCACCCACGCTTCGATCCGCGCTATGCCGGCTTGAATCCAGAAGAACTGCCCGCCACCGAGTCTCTGGCCGATACCTATCGGCGGGTGATGCCTTATTGGGAAAAAGCTATTGCGCCCAGTCTGCGGCAGGGAAGGACCGTGCTGATCTCCGCCCACGGGAACAGCCTTCGCGCCCTGGTAAAGCACCTGGGCCACATCTCCGACGAAGATATCAGCCAGCTCAACATCCCCACCGGCATCCCGCTGCTATATGAGTTTGACGAGCAGTTGAACGTTCTGGGCTCCCGCTACCTTGGCGATCAAGAAGCGGCCAGGGCGGCGGCCGAAGCTGTCGCCCGGCAGGCGGAAGCGGCGAAAGGAGATCGGAATCCAAAGTGATAGACCGAAACCTTCCACTTTCTTACGTGAACCCATTGTTAAACCTGAACAGGCGGTGTTAAACTGGCAGGTGATTTTTCGCACGCTAGCAGGCATTAATCCGAACCCAACGATTTGAGGTAGATATCATATGAACGCACCAGACCTAGCCTCCGTCGCCGGCGCCATGGTTGCCAAGGGCAAGGGCATCCTGGCCGCTGACGAAAGCACGCGCACCATCAAGAAGCGCCTGGCCACCATCAACGTCGAGTCCACCGAAGAGAACCGCCGCGCTTACCGCGATCTGCTGTTCACCACCGATGGCGTCGAACAGTTTATCAGCGGTGTCATCCTGTTTGACGAGACCATTCGCCAGGGGACACAGGACGGGGTTCCCTTCCCGAAAGTACTCAGCGGCAAAGGCATCATTCCCGGCATCAAGCCCGATAAAGGGGCCAAACCCATGGCTGGCTTCCCCGGCGAAAAGGTCACCGAAGGCCTCGATGGACTCCGGGAACGCCTGGAGGATTACCACCAGCTGGGGGCCCAGTTCGGCAAGTGGCGGGCGGTCATCACCATCGGTGACGGCATTCCTACCCGCACCTGCATCGACACCAACGCCCACGCCCTGGCACGCTACGCCGCCCTCTGCCAGGAAGTGGGGCTGGTACCCATCGTCGAGCCCGAAGTGCTGATGGACGGCGACCATACCATCGAACGCTGCGAGGAGGTAACCGAACTGACGCTTCAGCGG
>JBGVTM010000184.1 GCA_041862535.1 Candidatus Neomarinimicrobiota bacterium
CTGGGAAACCAAAATCGGGGACCGCTCCTTCACACTGAACGAGGATACCACACTGGCGTTCAAGTACTTCAATAACGAGCCCCCGGCTGGCCAGATAGTCGAGGCGAAGGTTGTCTTCTCGGTGGATGTTGGCGCTTACGAAACAATGGGTATCTTCAGCGTCGACCGGGAAGATACCGTGCAGGTACGCGGAGGATTTAACGGATGGGGTCGTGATGCCCTCCCGGATCAGAGCAACCTGGTCCTGCTGCGGGTGCCTGGTACCACGGTCTACTATCAAGGCATTACCCTGACCAAGTTCGTCGGTTCGACCGATGAATATAAATACTACATCAAGTTAAGTCAGACGTCGCGGGATCTGTTTTTAGCCCAGAATCCTTATTTCTTTGATGACATGCAATATGAGAATCCCGCGGACTGGGGTGGTGGCAACCGGATGTTCACCTTTGAAGGAGATCCCGATACGCCGCAGCAGCTGCCGCTGGAGTATTATGCCGGTGTGCCACCGCTGGGTCTGATTCCTGATGGTGATACGGTGTCAATCACTTTCACGGTAGATATGCGGCCGGGTATTCTGGCGGCCACGCCGCTCTTTGATCCGGCAGCCGACTCGGTCTGGTGGGTGCCGAAAGATGAGTGGGTTGCGCACGTGCTAGGGTATCTCCGACCGGGTGCTGGTGAAGAGAAGCGCCCCACGCTGAAGATGACCCCCACAGCGGCGAATGATTCCATCTACACTATCACCTTCGATTACATTGGCCCCATACCGTATACCATGGTGTACGTGTATGAGTTCGGTAGTGAGGTCAATGGCTATATCCAGGAGGGAGGTGGATTTGCCGCCGGCCGGTTCCGTTGTCGCTATATCCAACCGGAGCTTATCGGGCCGGTGGTCTGGCCGCGGAACTACACGGTGCCAACCGATCTGGTACAGAAGGAGGCACCGCTGGTACAGGAGGAGCCACCTGAGCTCGAAGTGGTGGGGATAGCGGATGAGCAGCTAGTGCCCAGAGGGTTCAGTGTCAGCCAGAACTATCCCAATCCCTTCAATCCCACTACGGAGATTCGGTTCACCTTGCCGAAAGCCGATGACGTATCATTCACGGTCTATAATCTGCTGGGCCAGCGGGTTGTGACCTATAGCCGTTACTTCCCGGCTCCTGGAACCTATGCCTTCCGCTGGCATGGCCTCAACCAGGCAGGCCGGTCGGTGCCCAGCGGCATCTACTTCTATGAAGTAAAGACCTCGGAGTATCGGGTCACCAGAAAAATGACCCTTCTGAAGTGAGCAGCCGATACCCTGAATACAAAGCGGGCTTTTATAACAAAGCCCGCTTTGTATTTATAGGGCAAATTAGACTGGCAAGCGTACCAAATTATTAATTTAATTCTTTGATATCATCATCGAATTGAGGCCATGAGCGAAGAAGAAACCATCGTACAGCTTTTAAAATCCCTGGGATTGACGGGGAACGAGAGCCGCATTTACCTATCGCTACTACGGAGGAATCCTGCCACCGGGTATGAAATCAGTCAGATGGCAAACGTCCCCCGCTCGGCGATTTACTCGGTTCTGAGCAAGCTGGAATCGATGAATATCATCAACAGCGTTGGTGACCGCCCGCGCCGGTTCATTCCCATTCCCCCGGAAGCGCTGATAAACCATTTCTCGCATAAAATCGAACGGGACTTATCGGAACTGAAGACACTTCTGGTGGCTTATAACCCGAATATGGCGGAGCACGACGTCTGGTATATCAAGGGTTATGAGAATATGGTCTTTAAGGCTAAAGAGACCGTTCATGACTCTAAGGCCCGGCTTTATTTCTCTATTTGGCCTCGGGAATTTTCAGTGTTGGAAAAGGAGCTGCTTTCGGCCATCGAGCGGGGTGTCGAGGTCACTCTTTTTTCTTTCTGCAGATTGCCGGAAATCAACGCTCACGTTGTTTCCTACGATCTTGATGAAGAGCGGCTTCGCCAGGCCTGGAAGAGTTCCATCATACTCGTAGCGGATAACCAGACGGCCATCATGGGAGGTGCTGAGGATGACCTGGGGAATCAGGTGGTGTGGACCAATCACCCGTCCCTTGTGGGCCTGGCCACAAATCATATCATTCTGGACATCACCTTGGCCGGAAATCGTCTCGAGCGCGATGTGACCGACATTGTGGCTCCCATGATGGCTGGCCTTAAGATCGATTTGGACGGCCTCATCGAAGAAGCCCATCCGCATAGGCATTGATAGCACGCAAGTATTGCCCCCTCCTTCGAAACTGAGTAATATCATTCACTCAATTTAGAGTGACGAAATTCCAATCATCTCACTCGTCGCAATTCACAGTTAAGTGTATATACCGGATGAGAGGCGGTTGAGAAAACGGCAGGCAGAACGGTTAGATATCAGTAGCATCACTTATCCCGAGCTCTGCCAACGATAGGATACATCTGGTGAGATCTGTACAATTCATTTTTGGTGTCCACAACCATCAGCCGGTGGGCAATTTTGATGCGGTTTTCCAGGAAGCGTTTGATAAGAGCTACCGGCCCTTTGTGGAGATCGCGCAGCAATACCCTTCTATATCTCTGACTTTACACTTCAGCGGTGCGTTGCTTGAATGGTTGGAAGATAACGAGCCGAGTTTTCTGGATCAGGTGGCGGTAATGGTCCGACGGGGTAATGTGGAGATATTATCCGGCGGATTCTACGAGCCGGTATTGGGGATTATCCCTGACCGCGATAAGGTGGGTCAAATTCAAAAACTTACCCATTACATCCTGAATCGGTTCGGCTATCAAGCTGAGGGGCTCTGGCTCACGGAGCGGGTGTGGGAACCACACCTGGCCAAACCTATCCGGGATGCGGGGATCAAGTATGTTACTGTTGACGACTACCACTTCAGGTCTGCTGGGCTGGCTGAGCATGAACTGATTGGTTATTTCCTTACGGAAGAGCAGAATGAGGCGATAGGTGTCTTTCCAATTTCCCAACACCTTCGTTATGCGATTCCCTTCAAGGAGCCGGAGGAAACTCTCGTATTTCTACGCAACGCAGCTGAAGAGGGCGATGATGTCACCCTCGTAATGGTTGATGACGGTGAGAAGTTTGGCCTATGGCCCGGTACCCATAGCCGATGCTATGGTCAGGATCAATGGCTGGATAGGTTTCTGACTGCCTTAGAGGACAACAGCGATTGGATCGAAACCACCACCTTCGGCAAGGTCTTCAATAGTCAACCTCCGAAGGGTCGGGTCTACTTGCCCACCGCCTCCTATTTTGAGATGAGCCAATGGTGCCTGCCGGCACAGAGTGGTGAGCAGTTTGACGATTTCGTACACAGCCTGAATGATCGTGGCGAAATTGATAGGGTCCGACCTTTCGTCCAAGGGGGGATCTGGCGGAACTTCCTCGTCAAGTACCCCGAATCCAACTGGATGCATAAACGAATGATCCAGGTATCGGAGAAGTTAGCTACCAGGGCAAGTCATGGTTCGAATAGAAGCGACCTTGAGCATGCCCGGGATGAGCTGTGGCGCAGCCAATGTAATTGTGCCTACTGGCACGGCATTTTTGGCGGGCTTTACCTACCCCATCTGCGACACGCCGTTTATCAACACCTTCTGGAAGCTGAGCACAGCCTCGACCGGGTATCCTCAGGGGTAAGAATCGCTCGCCAGGACGTTGATCTAGATGGTCTGGAAGAGATCGAAGTGACGACGCCTACGCTGAAAGCTTTTTTCTCTCCCCGGGGTGGCACCCTTTGTGAGCTTGACTTCCTGCCAGCCAGGTTCAACCTGATAAATTCGCTGCGGAGACATCGGGAGAGCTATCACCGGAAAGTAGCTCGAGATCAAAGCGAAGAGTCAGCATCCGGCAGCATCCATGAGATTGTCCGCTCGAAAGAGCCTAATCTTAAGGATTACCTGGTGGTAGATGCCAGTCCCCGTCATTCCCTTGTAGACCACTTCTGGCCACTACGGACTCAGGTTGAAGAATTAATGCTGGGCAAGGCCCGCGAGCAGGCCGACTTTAATCAGCGACTGTTTACAGTTGAGACTGAGTCTGATTCGGTCACCCTCTCTTGTGTCGGTAATGTACTGGATCAGTCGGTAAAAATTGTTAAGCGGGTCGCTGCACGAAGGAGTGCCTTGAATATCCGAGTCCAAATAACCAACCTTGGTCATCAGCTGATAGACGGACTCTATGCCATCGAGTTCAATTTTTCGCTTCTGGGCGGACGCACCAATGATCGCTACTACGAAGTCAATGGGAATAAGGCAGCGAGAGCCTATCTCGATGCCGAAGACCAGCTTGATGACGTATCAACACTGTCGCTCATTACCGAGTGGGAGGGCCTGGCAGTCCAGCTTCATTTTCCACAATCCCAAACTCTATGGCGATATCCCGTTCAGACGATCTCATCATCGGAAAGCGGTTTTGAAAGAATATACCAGAGTTCGGTTGTGTTGCCGGTATATAGCATGAAACTATCTCCTGACGAGCACTTCTCTGCTGTCATCGACCTTCAGCTGAGTTCCTTGCCAATATCGCAAGCTGATAATCCTGAAAAATGAAAGATTAACCTGGTATCGGTGCATCCGCCGTTTGCCCCGACAGTGAAGATGATAGAGGACCTCACCCAATTACGCTACGCCTACTTCAGCTTAGAGCTGGGTTTATCGGAAGATATTCCCACCTATTCCGGAGGTCTGGGAGTTCTGGCCGGAGATCATGTTAAGTCGGCTGCCGATCTGAATCTGCCGCTGTGTGCCGTTACCATCCTATATCGCGAGGGATACCTTCAGCAACGCATCGGCCTTGATGGCTGGCAAACCGAACGCTACCCCCGATTTAATCCTGAGCAGCTCCTGGGACGTCTACCCGTACTTTTTACCCTGCCACTCCGCGGCCGGGGAGTTTACATAACTGCCTGGCGGTACGATGTAGTTGGGCTGTCTGGTGGGGTGGTACCGGTGTTTTTCCTGGATACCGATATCCCCGAGAACCTTGAGGATGATCGGGAGATCACCAGACGCCTCTACAGTGGGGGTGAGGAGCTGCGCCTTCTCCAGGAAGGGATTCTCGGTTTTGGTGGTATGCGTCTACTGGAAGAATTGGGAGTGAATGATATTAAGACCTATCACCTGAATGAGGGTCACACTGCTTTTCTGGTTGCGGCGCTTTACAACCGGTGGCAAGATGAGCAAATGGTCCGGGATCACTGCGTGTTTACCACCCATACGCCGGTATCGGCGGGGCATGATAGTTTCCCCCGGTCAAGAGTGACCTCTGTTTTAGACAGTTTACTCCCAGACACACCCATGACGCACTTTAGCGATGATCGCTTCGCTATGACGGAGTTGGCGTTACGCGGTAGCCGGGCGGCGACTGGCGTATCTCGGCTACACCGGGAGGTCGCCCAGAAAATGTTTCCAGATTATAAAATAGACTACGTCACCAATGGGGTTCACCATCTTTCCTGGACGACGACAGACACGCGCAACCTTTTTGATGAGCATCTGCCCGGATGGCGGGAGCAGCCGGATAAACTGCGCGCTGCCGGCCAGATACCTGATAAAGCTGTCTGGAGTATGCACCGGCGTAATAAGCGAAATACTCTCCAATACACCAACGCCGCCACGCAATTGGGGCTTTCATCGGACCTGCTGACCGTCGGCTTTGCACGCCGGGTCGTGGACTACAAGCGGGCTTACCTCCTCTTCCTAGATCCGGAACGTCTCACCCGTATTTGCTCAGACAAAGTGCAGTTCATCTTCGCCGGTAAAGCTCACCCCGATGACGCTTCCGGAAAGCAGCTGATTAAAGAGATCGTGAAGATGAGTCAGCACCTGTCCGGCCGTGTACAGATCACCTACCTGGAAAACTACAATATCTGGCTCGGTCGATTGCTGGTATCAGGAGTTGATGTCTGGCTTAATACTCCCAGAAGACCCCAGGAAGCATCGGGCACCAGTGGCATGAAAGCTGCCCTGAATGGGATAATTAATGTCTCCATCCTGGATGGTTGGTGGGCTGAAGCGTGCCGGCATGGAGAGAACGGATGGGCCATAGGAGATCCAAACCATCCTAATGACGAGACCGATGCCGATCACCTGTATGCGCTCCTGGAAGAGAAAGTCATTCCTACCTATTATGATAACCGGCAGAAATGGATTCACATGATGAAAGAGAGTATTGTAACCAGTGCTGATTACACCAGCCATCGAATGGTGGAAGACTACAACCGATGTTACTATCATTATGCCGGCCTGGGGAGAAACCAAGTACTTTCTTGACAGTCACCGGAGTAATCCAATTCAAACGGTTCCGAATAAGGCCACCCAGTGCTTTCTCCAGGCAGGGGGCAATATAAATTATTGATAACTTCTAACCCTATCATGGTGGTCATTCACATCAGGCTACTTAAAGATCAGTGCATCTGCGGATACTTCTTTCCCTGCCTTGACTAACTCTTTCTGGATGGGACCATCACTTCCTTTTATCTGAATATTTTTTGATTTTTTCCCTTTCACGACAATAAATGAAATACTGCCCTCAGGTGTCTACTTTGCACATTTGAGAGCACCAGGTCATACCAGCACCATCGAGATGGTGCAGCTGAAGTAGGGGACTGGTTAGGGTAAAAATTTCAGTCTAATTGCAGCCTGACCTACTTCTCCCGACGGGGAAATCCCGGAATCATAATCCGTTGGTTGTAGATTGCTAATTTAGCTATAGCTTAATAAAGCGAAAATATGAAGGATTTCATTAGTATGCCAATTGAGCAGACTGCTCACCATGAGGCAGGCCAGACCATCGGTCATATATGTGTCGGGAAGGCATTCACTCAGATAACAATAGATCCTACAAAGGAATTTCTTGGCGCGGTTATTTGGAATCAATAGAAGGATTTCGATCCGGAAGTCCAAGTTGATTAAAGGGCGTTACAACGGATGAGGCAATGGATAGTGATGTCCTTAGCAGGTCCGATTGCAGAATCACTCTATACCAAGAAAGAGCCTTATGGCTCTGATGAGGATTTTCACAAGGCAATTGAGGTGTGTTACTATTTAGGCGGTGGTACCGAAGATGTGGAAGCTGACATCAACTGTGCATACAATAAGACCGAACAACTGCTGAAATCTAAATGGGATACTGTAGAACGCATGGCAAAAGAATTGCTTACTCATAAAACATTATCCTATCGCGCAGCGAAAAAGATCATAGAACCACTATTAGAGATACCACCTAAGTCATTCCTAGAGCATTATTCATTGATGAAGATCAGTAATGCCAGCTTTCGGCTCTAGTAGATACACGGGACTCCTTTTAGAGCTTAAAAACACGGCAAATCTCACCAGAAAACTCCCCCAACTCACCAGGTTACCGACGATTTTTGGCTAAAACTGAAGAGAAATTCTCTGTTTTGTGGCGAATTTCAATGCCAAAGGCTAGGATTTCGTCGATCAGCGTGCTATTGTTAAACAACAAACACTCCATCTGAGATAGATTAGGATCCTTGGAGAAAAGGAAATCGGGCAAAGATAAACCACGCTACTTGGGAAAGCAAATGCGAGCGCCTAATTTTGTAATGTAACAATCGAACCATTCTGATGATATTTAAATACTTGATATTTAAGAAATCTGGCCTTCTCGAAAAAAATAGCACAGATTGGAGAGCAGATGATTAAACCTAAAGTTGGATTTATCGTATACGGCGTTCATAAGGACGGCCTTCTCGATCCCATGGGTACACCCTTTATCGATGACGAGTTGGTCGAAAGTGCCAAGGCGGCGCTGCGGCAGGCTGGATTGGAACTGGTTGATCACGATCCGGTTATTGCGTCCAAGCAGGAAGCCAGGGCGTGTTTTTCCAAGTTCAAGAAGATGGATGACATCGATGCTGTAGTCCTGTTTTCCGGTACCTGGGTCTGGGCGGCCTATCTCATTCCATCGCTTCGGGATTTTTCCTTTTCAGACAAAGGTGTCGTACTCTGGACTCAGCCCGGCTCGCAGGGCTGGCGGCCGGTGGGCGGACTGGTCATGCATGGCGGCCTCAAAGAAGTCGGCATCAAGCACCGCTTCGTTTACGGCAGCTATGATGACCCTGGCGAGATCGAGCGGATTGTCTCATACTGCCGGGCCAGCCATGAGAAGAACCGTCTCAATATGAGCACTATGGGTGCTTTTGGCGGACGCGGTATGGGCCAGACGGTCGGCGTCGCCGATCCCTCCCAATGGATGAAAGTTTTCGGGGTGGATATCGACACCCGTGATACTACCGAACTGCTTAAAACCGCCATGCAGATCTCTACTGATGAGGTCAAGAAAGCCAGGGATGAGATTCAAGCGCTATTCGCGGAACCCATACCGGCAGATATGACGGCCGAACGGTCGATCCGGTTATACCTGGCAATCAAGAAGATCATCGGGCAGGAGGGTTGGGATTTCTACACGATCCAGTCTTTCCCCGGACTGGGTGATGATTACAGCGCCACGTGCTTCGCCCAGAGCATGATGCTGAATGACCGCGTGGGAACCTCGACGCTCAGCGATTTCAATACGGCTTTGACCGTGAAGCTAATCAACGATCTAAGTGAGGAGCCGGTTTACTACGGCGATCTGCAGCACATCGACAAATCGAACAATGAGATCAAGATCATTGGCGATGGTGCCTGTCCCCCCTCCCTGGCGGGCAAGGCCGGGCCGGCAGGATTTGCCGAACACGGAATTCCGACCGAGGGGGAAGCTGGCGGCCTGTCCGTGAAACTGGTCTGTAAACCTGGCGAGGGCGTGCTGGCCCGTTTGGGTCGCAACAACGGCGTGTTCGAAATGGCGGTTGTCCGCTGTTCTATCTTCGAGCCACCAGCGGATGTGCTTAAACAGCGCCAGAATGAATGCGGCATCCCGTTCTGGCCCCATGCCTTTGTAACGGTTCACTGCGATATCGACCAACTTATCGAGTCGTGGAACAACGAATATGCCGTGCTCGGCTATGGCGACCATCTTTACAACGAGCTGCTGGCTTTCTGCGAACTAACAGGGATCAAAGTCATCGCTCTTTAGCGCTCCCTGCACGATGCCAGTCACTTTCTGAAAGTGATGTTCACCGGTGATGGGAGATAGCCCCCTGCTAGAGTGCCCTTCCCATACGGGCGTGCATCGGAGGCGGGTAGTATAGGGCCACCAGCAAGCTTCTTGTGATATATCATACGGAGGCCTTGAATTCTATGAAAAAGAAATTTCAATGCGGTTTATGGTCGGTTGAATATTCACCCGAAGACGGAGCCCGCCTGGATAGTCTCAGCTTTGATGGTTATGATCTTCTGACCACCGAGCCTGTTTCCTTCCGTCCCCCGGCCACTGACTATGGTGAGTATGAGACCCGCCCGGTTTACGGCTACGACGACTGCTTCCCATCGGTTGAATCATGTGTCTTCCCGGGGCTCGACTGGATAATACCGGACCATGGTGAATTGTGCTGGCTCGCCTGGGAAGCCGCTGCGAAACCGGATCGCTTGGCTTTTACCGTCAGAAGTAAGCGTCTGCCCGTTCTTTTCAAGCGGGAACTGCGCTTTGCCGGGAATCGGCTGGACTGGTCCTTTGAGGTCATCAACGAAGGTGACAAGACTCTGCCCTTCCAGCACGTCGTGCATCCCCTGATGCCTCTGAATGAAATCATCGATGTCGAGATGCCTGCTTTCAAGTCGGTCTACGACGAGATCGGGCAGAAGACCCTGGACCTGAAAGATCCGGAAGCCTTGCGTGACTTCCTCCTGAATCAAGTTACCGGTACCGCCAACATGCTGTTCCTGCGTGGCATCGAGACCGGGGAAATGGCGTGGACTCACAGGAATGGCATTCGCATCGAAGTCACCTTCCCTCAACAACACTTCCCGGCTATCGGTATCTGGTGGAACAACTCGGGATACCCTGATGAAGACGAATGCCGTCGAAATGAGTGCGCTTTTGAGCCGGTCCCCGGATACAACAGCGATCTGTCAGATGCTTATGAAGCCGGACGATGCCTGTCGGTACCGCCGGAGCAGCGCTTCGCCTGGCAAATCCATTGGAAGATCGAACGCTTATGATCTACAGTAACGTCTGAACGGTCCCGGAGTTTTGAATACAAAAAATCGGG
>JBGVTM010000185.1 GCA_041862535.1 Candidatus Neomarinimicrobiota bacterium
AGCATTGCCAGTCAAACTCTACCGTATAATTCTCTGGAAGTCGGGGAAGTAGAGCCCAGACCAGTCCATAACGGGCCATTAAGCAGGTGCCATACCAGATGGTATGTACGCGGAAGATATACTTTCCTTGTTTATTATCTACGAATGCTTCGAGATTAAAATCGGGACCGCCACAACCGCTTCCTTCTACCCTCGCCCCGAGCAAGGTGTGGATATCAAAATCTATCTCCGGATTACCATAAATAGGTCCCCCGTCGGGATAGCCGCAGTTTTTTGCCCAGATAAATACCTCCATTCGATAGAGACTGTCAGAGGCTAGTTGCACGTATTCAGCCTCGGTTAGACCCGGGTATTTGCGCTTAACTGCTTCTAGTACATTCGGGAAGTTATTATTCCAAGTACCATCCATGCGTTGTTTGAACTTCCAATCGATGAATTCTTCGTACTCCTCTTGCGAGGTAATCACTATTTCATTGGGGCCACGAGAAAGTACGCCTGATACACATTCTATAGATATGTTCTGGACAGGCAACGATTCAAGTGATGGCTCTTCGAGTGGCTGTTCACAACCGGCTAATACGCCTAATGCTAAGAGAAAGGACGTACGCTTAATCGAGACAGAAGAATTCATAATGTCATCCGCATGTGCTGGGGACTACTTTAGCAGCACCATCTTCATCGGGGCAAGTACATAATTTTTAGTCGGAATAGTGATAGCGAACCTTGAGTTCCTCGGCCCTCAGCTCAACGATCTCCAGCTGGTAGGTCATGGTACCATTCCAGTAGCCCACCTCGATTGCCAGTATGTTTTCAGATAACCGTTCCCATGTGCCTTCGAAATCGGCGTAGGTGATCGGGGGTGTGCCACACCAGCCGGCGTTCTTGCGCTCGAGGCAGGAGCCATCCGTGCGGAACACGATCCCGTAGTTGTCCACCGCCAGCTCGTCCGTTCGCTTGAATACCGTCACACCTCCTTCCTCAGAATACAAGACCCACGTACCGCAGATCTCGTCGGTCTCATACAGTTCATTCACTGCCTCCGATTCGGTACAGGCGAAGCAGGTCAGAAGAGCCAAAAGTAAGAGCCTTTTCATCTTACTAAATTCCGAAGTATAACATAAGCCCGGGAGCCGATTGGCCCAACAGTCCCTTCATTTATATTGCAAAGATAATACCGTTAATAATGAGTGAATAGCCGGGCTGGGGTATGATCGGCCGGCCAAACGAGTTTTACGAAGAGATGTGCTGTCGATCGAGAATAGGATGGAACAACCTCCCTGCCTTATATGGAAGGATCAAAGTATCAGGAAACTGAGGACTGTTTCAAAAAGCTGATACTTCCTACCAGAATGATCCCCTTCACTTCAGGACCCACGCCTACGGCGGGACTACGCAGACGCTTGTCCTGAATCCCGGCGCCGTCATCAGACCGCTTCGATGGTCGAGGGGGGCTTCGACGCTATGTTGTAGGTAACGCTGACGATGCCGGGCACCGCGCGGATAATCTCGCGTGCGACCTCCTCGAGGATTTCGAACGGGAGCCTGGTGGGTGTTGCGGTGCGCGCGTCGAGGCTGTCCCAGCAGCGCACTTCAATCTGCTGACCGAAGTCGCGCTGGCCGTCGCGCATGCCGGTCACGCGGTCTGCGTGCAGGACCGCCAGGTACTGGAAGGCGCCACTGCCCTTGAGCAATCGCTCGACCACGGCGGTGGCCTTGCGGACCGTCTCGATGCGCTCCGGTGTCGCCTCGCCGATCACGCGGGCTGCGAGCGCCGGCCCCGGGAAAGGAATCCGCTCGAATACCTCGGCCGGAAGGCCCAGGGCCTGGCCGATTTTTCGAATACTATCCTTGCGCAGCTGAATGAGCGGTTCGATGATGCGATAGCCGAAAGCTTTCTTTGGGTCGATCCCGAGCTGCTCGAAGACGTTGTGCTGGCGCTTGATCCCGGCAATGGTCTCGTCAATATCGGTCAGGTTCGTTCCTTGCAGCAGGTGCTTCGCCCCGCTTTCCCTGACCAGGCGTCCGAAAACATGGCGGTAGAAGGTCTGGGTAATAGCCTCGCGCTTCTCTTCCGGGTCGGTGATTCCCTTGAGCGCCGCGAAGAACTTATCGCGGTCATCGACCACTTCGACGGTGACGCCGAGCTCTCGAAACAGACCCGTGACCTGTTCGGACTCTCCCGCGCGCATGAGACCGTTCTCGATGAAGACCGTCTTGAGACGCTTTCCCAGGGCGCGGTGCCCGAGCATGGTAACCACAGACGAATCGACGCCACCTGAGAGGGCGTTGATGGCCGTTCCCTCCCCCACGGCCCCGTTGATCGCCTGGACCTGCTCATCGATGAAGCGCTCGGTGTCAAGCTCCCGGGCGGTGATCTCCCTGATCATGTGGCGACCTCCTTTTCGTTTGATAGTCTTAACATGACGCTGAACTGCGCGGCGCGCACCCATGGCTAAGCACCTGCGGGTAGCTCCCTCCAGCCAATGGATTGCGAAGGAATGCCGAAAGGAGTACCGGTGCCGGGGGATTTTAAGACCTCTGCATCCCTATAGATAAATCAAATTCCGTATCGGTCCCGTATCCGGCAAAATGACTATGATTATGCGCGCTTCCTCGTCCTGACAATTCGTCGGGATTGGGAATGACGGCCCGCCTGGTGACCAAAGACGAGACCGTTACTTCAGCAGCAGCCCCGCCTTTGGCCCCGCCGTTGGCGGGATTGTGGACGGGACTACTTTGACGCTACTTCAATAACAGCATCTTGATGGACTTACTATACTCCGGCGTCATTAGGCGGGCGATGTAGATGCCGGAGGGGACTGCTAGGCCACTAGCATCTCGGCCATTCCACTGAGTTTGGTGGTAGCCCGGCTTGATATATCCCTCCACTAGCCTCACCACCTCCCGACCTTGCAGGTCGAATAACGTCAGCGTCACCTGCGATGTCGCCGGCAGATCATATCGGATTGTCACCGAAGGATTGAAGGGATTGGGGTAGGCGCGGTGCAGGGCCATAGACCGGGGAGCACCCTTGGCCTCCTCCACCCCAAGGGTGATCAGTTCCACCCGGTAGACTCCACCGTCTGTCACCGCGAAGTAAAGATACCCATCCCCGGGAAGAACCATATCGATGATCGGCCCCACATGCGTAAAGGGAACCGGATGCCAGGATTCGCCCAAATCCAGGCTGTAATCCAGAAAAGGTTCGTCACAAGTTATCGTGGATATCGCGCATCCGCTCACTACGACCAGTGATGTCCACGGATCGATCGCCACCTTGTCGTAAATTGGAAAATCCCATAGCGGCACATACCAGGTCGTTCCACCATCCTGGGAGTAGATGAGATCCCCAGCGGCAATGAAGATATTCTCCACATCAGCGAAGGCCGAATCCATCCCGAAATCAAACTCATAGGCCGGTCCCGGAGGGTACAGGTGCTCCCATGTCTCTCCATAGTCCATCGATTTCATGAGCAGGATACCTGAATATCCCTCCCCACCGCCCACCATAACCAATCCGCCAACGAACTCGGTGGTCTGGACTTTCTGAATGCCCCAGCCTTCAGCGTCAATGCTGGTAAACAGTGGCCGCCAGAGACTATCGCCGAACTGCTGTTGGTAAAGGGCACCCCCGGTGGCCGCGTATTTCTCCCCGCAGATCGTAGGGTCCGGAAAGCCGGCCAGGGAGTAGACCCCCACGGCGAAACTATCCGATATACCCGCGCTGTTCGGCGTGAACTCCCCACCCATGTAGCTGCAGTAGACATAGACCGAGTCGTCTTCCGCCGGAAACACGCCAGCTGTGATTCCCCAGCCGACGGGGCCAGCTTTGTGCGGGTACACAGCCGATACATGCTTTCCTGCCAACCCAAGGTTCGCCCAGTTGGTATCCGGCAGGTTGGAGGCATTCAGGTAATACACCCCCTCACCGTTGGTTCCGGCTATAATCACCGATCCATATACTCCCAGGGAGGTGACCGGCTTCCCGGCCAGGCCCAGGTGTTCAATCTCCTGCTGACCTGACAGGGGAGCTAACAGGAAACCAGCCATAACAACGATCCACAGCCTGAATGAAGGGAGCGGGAGTTTCGTTTTAGAAGTACCTTTCTTTAGGATTGTAGTATGCCTTGATTATTCTCAAGCGGACGAGTTAATCCGGTCTTCATCTTGATTGACCTGGCTGATACGTGCTGCCTCCTACTTGTGCAAACGCAAGCTTGCCCAACGGACTCCAGTCCCCATCATATTGGACGATACCCACGCCTCGGGCAAACCAGAACCACCAGGCGTCGTCCCAAACCTCCGGTGTATCAAAGGCGAGGAACAGGCAGTTCGTGAAGGTGCCTGCAAGGGTCTCAACCGTCTCATTACGATTGACGACAGTTACTATTTGGAATTCACTCAGATCATTCAGATTGGAATACACATGGTAGGTGTCACCTTCAGCCAGGTTAAACCGGAATAGTAGTTCTTCGGCGGTGATGTACTCATAGTAAATATAAATATTTCCAGTCACCGGATCCGGACGATAGTAATTGACACGAAGACTATCCGGTCCAACAGCGTAGTATTTCTTGTTCCCAAATAAGACCGTCCCCCAGACCTTGCTACTAGTCCGGATAGTGGTATCCGGAGGATGATAATAGCGATACTCGCCACCAATATTCAGGGGAAAATAGTCAATATTAGTTACCTCCTGTGATTCCTCGCCAGCTTCACAACCGAGTAAGACAGCCAAGATAAACAGAATCATGGCGGTAGTTTTCATCTCACCACCACCATCTTGATGCTCTTGCTATACCCCGGCATTACCAAACGGGCGACGTAGACGCCGGAGGGAAGGCGATCGGCATCAAACATTAGCCGGTGTTCACCCGCAGGCTGCCATTCATTCACCAGGCTGGCCACTTCCCGACCCAGGAGGTCGTAGATCGTGAGCGTGACGAAAGCGGCCCGGGGTAGCTCGTATCGGAGGGTGGTCGTAGGATTGAAGGGATTGGGGTAGTTTTGCGCGAGCATGAAGCCGAGGGGCAGGTCGCCCGGCTCGTCACCTGCCATAACGGTGTAGACAGTGCCCGGCAGCTCCCGGCCGGGGGCCAAAGCCTCTCCCTGCACGTCTGCCAGGTAGACGTTGACCCAATCGGGACGGGCGGGGAGCTGGCCATTCTGAACCGCTTCGGTCCAGCGCTCATCGGTGAGGCGGTCAAAATTCTCGGTGACCTGCTGATAGTAGGACATAACAGGTCCCACAAACGCCACGGGCTGGAAATCGCTGGAAGGGCTGGGGGCGAGGAAGACACCGAGATTCACCGGGCCGACACTGACATGGAGCACCCGGCCGACGATGTTCCCCACCTCATCGGTAGGCTGGGTGTGCACATCAGCGATGACAAAATCCTCACCAGCGGGATCTTCATACGCGTCATAGAAAAGATCGGTGTACCAGCCGCTGAAGGCGGGTGCACAGCCCAGGAACTGCGAGTATAGCATGGTCTTGAGGAAACCCTTCTCGGCGTCACTGAAGGGCTGGTGGTCCAGTTCCTTTTGGGCGATCACTTCCAGAGTGTCCATGATGGCGCTCATCCGGGTGAAGAAGCCGGTGATCCTGGCGTCCTCCGTGACCTGGTAGAAGAAGGTGCCGGATTTCTCGGCGAAGTTCGCGATAGTGCGGTAAAAAGCGGGATAGGGTTCCACATAGGAATGGGGGAACGAGCAGGACGCCATAGCGGTATAAGACTGCTTGGCATAGAGCAGGTTATCATGGCGCAGCTGACTCCAGGATGCCAGCTGGGTGTTGAGTTTCTCATGGTGCCAGGCGGTAGTGTTCATGAACAGGGGGAGGGTTCCGTCAGGTTCCGCGGGATTGAGGTCGCGGATCGCCTGTAGCCATAC
>JBGVTM010000186.1 GCA_041862535.1 Candidatus Neomarinimicrobiota bacterium
AAATAAATGTGATCAGGAACGTTATCCATTAAAGTACGAAAAAGGTGATGTTCCCAAGCCAATTCCTCCTCAGCCCGCTTGCGCTCGGTGATATCTACGAAAGAAGCCATCATGCAGATAGGCTCTCCGGTCTCATCGTTTACCATGTTTGCCGTGAGTTGGACATCGAACGGCGAGTCATCCTTTCTTCTGGCAACCAATTCACCGACCCAACTCCCCTTCTTACGCAGTGCCTCGATTACCTCTACAGCCTTCTCTTTCACCTGCCAGAATGCCATACTAGACTTTCCCAGGATCTCCGTTTCATCATCATAGCTCCACATTTGAATAAAAGAGGGATTTACGTAGGTCAGAATCCCATCCAGGTCAGAGATAGCAATGGCGCTGATGGACGATGTTATGGCGCTATCTTTTACTCGCAGGGCTTCCTCGGCCTGCTTGCGCTCGCTAACATCACGGACAACACCTCGAAAACCCATCGGTTCACCCGACGGGTCCCGCCGCAGGGACGCGGACATCTCCAGAATCCTTCTGATCCCATCCTTTCTGATAACCTCATAGTCCATCACCTTTGCCGGTTTTCCCGTCCGATAGATGGCATTAAAAACCTCATACATCCTTTTTGCGGTCTCCGGAGAAGTATAATCGCGGTTATTCATTCCCATTAACTCTTCCCGGGGAAGTCCTGCTATACGGCACATCGAGTCGTTAAAAAAAGTGAGGTTCCCGGCAAGATCAATCTCGAAGTAACCCTCCTCAATGTTCTCCAAGATGTTGCGGTATTTCCCCTCACTTTCCCGCACCATTTCCTCGGCCTGTCTGCGCTCAATGGCAGTGGCCAGTATGTTGGCGATAGCATCCAGGAAATACATCTCATCATCCGTAAAACTGTGCCGCTGGGCAGTATAGACGCCGATGACACCAAAAGGTTGCTCAAGGGATCTAATGACCACACTCATCCCGCTGATCACGTGATGGTCGCTCAGCAGCTGCGGCGCGGTGAACCTGCCTTCGCTCCGCAGATCTTCCACAATTACCGGTGCATCCTGGAGCAAGGTATAGCTGGCCAGGGAGTGTTCTCCTGCTTCGACAGTAGCCTGGCCCACGAGTCCCTCCCTCCAGCCAACCCCGGCCCTTAGTAGAAACTCGTCCCCCGAGGGCAATAGCTCCAGTATCATGCAATATTTCATATCGAGAATATCGCCCATAGATGCTCCAGCCTGGTTGAATAAGCTGGTAAGATCGGTCGTCTCCAAGGCCATCTGGCCGAACCTGGCGATAGCAGCTTGCTGCTCGGCGATGGATGCTTGCCGGCGGGCATAGCGGCGGGCTTGGCGTAAGGCCTCAGTGATCTCCTTCGTCCCGACATGGATCAAAGCCACTGTCAGTGTGAACCAGAGAATATAGACCGCCCACACATTAACTGGCTTATAGATGAGCAATTGCTCGGGTAAAAAATTGCGCGTCTGGGCAGCGAGCATACCTAGTCCGGCCAGGGTGTTTACGACGGCGGCACCAATACCATAGCGCAAACCAAAGAGAAGACCAACACCCAACATGAGCGGGATGTAGCCGGCAAGGTTAGGAGATTCAATCCCTCCGGAAAATAGGACCAGTCCGGTGATCATGAACCACGCGGTTAGCGGAAGCAGCCGACTGACGAGTCGGATAAATCCCCGGCGAAAAAGAAATAAATGTACCGCCAGCCAGATGATGAGGGCACAAGCGGCGATAAATTGGGGGAATGGACGAGGCGAGATAGAGACATTTACCATACCAGCTGCAGACGCCAAGAGCAATCCACCCCATAGGACCGTATTGAGCAACCCAGCAGTGCGTGTCTTGTTACGGTCATCAAAAACCGGCGCCGCAAAGAATCGGACCAATTTATCAGGAAACGCTATCATGATGTTCCTCACAGGATACTATTTAATCCCACCAGCTCCCAATTGGGACAGGGCTAGGACTAAGCTAACACAACGATGCTGGTTTTAATACCACTAGCCCAAGCGAGTACAGGGGTAAACTACCTGACCTATGACCCAGACAGGGTACCAGGAGCGATTCCACTCACTTCGCGCCTGAACCAGCCGCTTTTATAGTTTCTTACCAGTAGATCACGATATATCATGCCAAATATGGATTAGCCAGAATCGAAATGCAACAAAATCAGCATATTCCTTACCTCCGCTCATTCATATCAGGATTTATATCGGCTGGCGAAGACACCCTCATGACTGCGCTCGCTTCGCCGCAAAGCTCCTCCAGGAACCGTCGTCTGGCCCTATTGATCGGTCATATCCGACCTCACCGCGCCGGATACAAGCCTGGTGGGGCTCAGGCGTCAGGGGCCGGCTCAGTGTACCTACTTCAATCTGCCTGCCAATTCGGCTACCCTCTTGCCTAAGGCCTCGCCTTTGGCTAGAAACTGCGGCTGGACAAGCCCCTCTACCTGCTCATCGTTGAAGGGCGCCTCGCCTGTAATACCGGAGGCACCGAAAGCCTGCTGCCACGTCGGCCCCCCAACCACGATCATATTGAAGATCAGCATGGTGTGCAGGAGGTTCAGCTGGGTCAGTTCCTCCCCGGCGGAAATGCCCCCACCGGTAACGAAAGCGGCACCGATCTTGTCCTTCAACGGCTGCCCTGCAATTGGCCAGCTGTTGATGAACTGTTGAATCGGTGGTGCCACATTGGCATTATGCACCGGGCTGCCGAGGATGATAGCTTCCGCTGCCAGCACATCGCTGTAAGTGGCTTTATCAACGGGAAGCAGTTTAACCGCTGCCCCGGACACCGAACGGGCGCCCTCCGCTACTGCCTCCGCCATAGCCGCCGTGTGGCCCTGGACACTGTAATAAACAATCAGCACGTTCTGGCCGCATACAGCGGTCAGCAGCGAAATCAGCAGCGAAAACAGAACGGCCGGAACAATGAAGGTATATTTAAGCATATAAAATTCCTACCTTTGAGCGTTAGGATTCTTCCGACCCAACCCCATCATCCAGTAAAGAAAGAGGATATACGATGTTTCTAATAGTGCTCTGCGTCACCTGTGACGAGCAATGGCCTGGCCGAGCCACGGGGCAGCCATCAATCCCCGGATTACCGCCTCTACTGCAGGTATGTGGCGAGCCAATCCCAGACCGTCTCGTACCACAGCTCGCTGTTGAGCGGCTTGAGCACAAAGTGCCCTTCATCGGGGAAATAGAGCAGCCTTGATGGTACGCCCATCTTCTGCAACGCGGTGAAGGTCTGTAGTCCCTCGCTGATGGGTACCCGGAAGTCCTGCTCACCGTGGATCACCAGCATGGGTGTTTTGAACTTGTCGATGAACTGGTGCGGCGACCACTTGCGGTACATGCTGGGATTGGTCCAAGGTGTGCCCCGGAACTCCCACTCGGGGAACCACAGCTCTTCGGTATGCAGGTACATGCTCGTGAGGTTGAAGACTCCGGCGTGGCTGACCAGAGTCTTGAAGCGATCGGTGTGCCCGGCGAACCAGTTCATCATGTAGCCGCCGTAGGAGCCGCCGACCGCCGCCAAGCGATCAGGATCGATGAAATTGTAGGCCCCCAAGACGTAGTCCAGCCCCCGCATGAGGTCCTTGTAGACCTTTCCGCCCCAGTCACCCGAGATTTCATCGGTGAACCGCTGGCCGTAGCCGGTGCTGCCCCGGGGATTAAGCATCACTACCACGTAGCCCGGAGCGGCAAACAACTGGGCATTCCATCGGTAGTGGAAATAGTCGCTCCAGGCACCCTGGGGCCCACCGTGTACCAGGAACAGCAGGGGATATTTGCGGCTGGGATCAAAGTGGGGCGGCTTAAGTAGAAAACCGTGCACCCTGGTCCCCCCGGCACCCTTATACCAGAACTCCTCCGCCGGATTCATGTCCAGCTGGGCCAATACGTCGTCATTGGTATGGGTCAACTGTACCTCCTCCCCGGAGGTGAGATTCAGCTTCCTAATCTCCGGGGGCGAGTGCATACTCTGGCGTAGAAAAACCAGGTTTTGCCCGTCGGGGGTAATCTGCAGGGAGGTATTATAGCTGCCTTCAGTAAGACGAGTTACCTCTTTA
Source organism: Candidatus Neomarinimicrobiota bacterium (assembly GCA_041862535.1). Lineage (NCBI taxonomy): Bacteria > Pseudomonadati > Fidelibacterota > Fidelibacterota bacterium. The sequence continues at coordinate 4,082 of JBGVTM010000186.1, forward strand.
GACACTAGGTCCACATAGAAAATGGCACTCCGGCCCTCGTCGGCGGCGTTGAAGTAGATACCGTCGCCTCCCGGTGCCCAGACATATTGGCTCACTGACCGGTCGTAGTGGCCGGTGAGATCAATGACCTTGCCGGTAGCTATCTCCCGTAGCAGGAGGCGGTATTTATCCGCCTCAAAGCCCGCCCGCGCATGGGCCCGATAGGCCAGGTAACGGCCATCAGGGGAGTACTGCGGGTAATTATCATTGGCCGGGTTCTCTGTGAGCCGTTTAACGGCGCCCGTAGTAAGCTCCACCAGGAAAATATCATTATTGGTGCTCACAGCTACCACCGGGCCGATGTTTTTCACGTAGCAGATCTGGCCGCCGTCCAGGGAAAAGACATAATCCTGATACCCGCCCAGGCTGATAGGAGGCGTGTCGTAGTCCCCGGGCGTTACGTCCTGAGCCGATCCATCGGTCACTGATTGGACGAACACGTGGCTACGGGTTCGGTCGGTCCACTGGTTCCAATGGCGGTAAAGGAGTCGATCGGTAATCCTGGCCTTGACCTTGCTATCTTCCAGCTCCTGCAGCCGGGCGGCCTGGGCCTTCTCGCCCTCCAGCTCCGTGAAGACATCGGAGGTAAAGGCCAAGCTTTGACCATCGGGGGACCAAATCGCTCCGCCAGCACCTGCCGCCAGGGTCGTCACCTTACGTGCCTCACCGGTAGCCACAATGAGCACGTAAACCTGGGGTGTACCATCCCGGGACGATGTGAAGGCCAGTCGGGTGCCGTCTGGCGACCATCGGGGATGCCGGTCAGACTCGGGATCATCCGTCAACCGCCTGGGCTCATCGCCGTTGATGGAAACCAGCCAGATATCACTGTTACTCGTATTGGCCGGCTTGTCGTACTCGGTGACCACATACGCGATCCACAGACCATCGGGCGAGACTTGCGGATCACTCACCTGCTTGATATTGAAAAAGTCATCATGAGTAATGGCCCGCTTCTGCTCCCCTGCCACCGGGATCATAGCAACCAGCAGGGCCGCTAATAGTAACCAGTGTTTCATGATTGGACTCCTGTCAAAATTGGAAATATCGATGGTCTAAGTTAGGCGGCATGCAAGACCACCGCAATGCACACGGGCCATGTTTTCCACAGTCATGTTACAGAATGGGTGGTCACCGCTACAATGGAGAGCGGCTGTCAAGAGGGATTCTGTTTTGAGGACGCCATCCCGCGTGGTGGAGAGTTGAGCAAGGGCTGGCAGAAAGTTGGTACAGTGTGGGCGCTAGATCAATCCGCAGGACCGGCCATTAAAAGGCCAGGGATCATTTCAAAACCACCAGCTTACGGGTCTCGATAAAGCTGCCTGCTTGTATCCGGTAGAAGTATATGCCGGCGCTCACCTGGCGCCCATAATTATCCCCGGCATTCCAGATGGCCTGGTACTTCCCCGCCGGGCGGTAATCCTTCACCAGCCTTTTCACTTCGCGACCCAGGAGGTCATATACTA
>JBGVTM010000187.1 GCA_041862535.1 Candidatus Neomarinimicrobiota bacterium
ATAGTGCTTAAGGTGAATTAAGTTTGACTATATGCTTGGCCCGCCAATGGGAGCATCCTCCATCAAAAGATTTTGCTGCTCTTTTTCTTGCCTCTGAGTTAACATTACCCCACTTGATACACAATAATCCCCTTGTCAAAGAGTTTTGGTCGTTTTTATTGGCTGGGATAAGGAAAAAATTCTTGCCACCAATAGTTAATAACCATAAATTAAGATTGTTAATTTATCTGCTCCAACAGCAAAAAGGTAAAAAATGGACAAAGAATCAAAAATTGCTGCATTACAAGAAATTATTCAAGAGTATAATCTCAAAATAACAGAGCTTCAAGCTGCACGTTCCGCTGTAGAAAGGGCACTTATGTGGCTTACTCGAACGAACGGACAATTGGAAATTGATGAGTTCGTTACAGCGCCAAAATCAGGGCAGATCGGCCCAACTGAAGCTGTGAAGGGTCTATTTGACTCTAATCCAAGCAAAAGATGGAGTGCAAGAGAACTCAGGGACAAGCTTGAACAAATGAAGAATGAAGGGAAATTAGTGACCAACGCTAGAGACCTCCTGACAACTGTTCATTGGCTGTTATTGGATTTTGTTAACAAAGAATATATTGAAAAGTACGGAGCACGCCATAAGGCAACGTATCGAAAGAAGGTATTGTAGTCTGCTGTAAGCTAAAAAATAAGGGCGGCACAGCATAGACGCTGACCGCCCCTAATAGCCCCATACCTCAATTGGAATAGAGGAACGACTTGCTACGTCGATAGTTCCGGGTTCGAATCCCGGTGGGGCTACTAATTAAAGTAGCTAATTCAATACATTTTTCCAAGAGAAAAATGATCCTACACCTATAGTAGCGGTAGTAACTAGCCTACTGTGGAGCCTTGAGTACTTGCTTATATTGTAACAGTAATATTAACCTTCTCCGGTGAGCAGTAATGGGAATTAGTAATAACATACAGGAAAAGATCGGGCTTGGCTATCAACCGATACCATCTATATGGGATGGTAGCGACGCCGAATTGCTTGAGAGATTATTAGATTTCTATCCTCGGCATCGCCCAAACCTTATCTTGGATGCCACAGTAAACATTGGGCGATTTTGGCGGGGCAGTATCCGCCCTGTCATTGGCCTTGATATTGATAAACGCTACAGACCATCAGTCGTAGGAGATAATCGCTGGATGCCATTTGCTAATGAATCATTCGATGTAGTCATCTATGACCCCCCACACATTCCTAATCAAGGAAAAGATAGGTCTAAAGATTTCAATATTCGGTTTGGCCTGGTTCTCAGATCATCCGCTGAGAACGATTACAACTTTTCATATCTTTATCCGCCATTTGTTGAGGAAGCTTATCGCGTTCTTCGCCCAGAAGGTATTCTTTTCTGTAAAATAACGGATTACGTCCATAACCATAGATACCAATGGGCGCATATTGAGCTTGTAATAGCTGCTTCCAACGCTGGATTTTGCCCTTGCGATTGCATTGTAAAGTTCAGAAAGGGGCCAATTGTTGATCCAAAGTGGAAAAATGCCCATCATGCACGCAGGCAGCATTGTTACTGGCTCGTATTTCGCAAGTCTAAGAAGTGCGAGTAGTCTTAAGCATCGACCTGCAAATCCCATTCTAAAAGCATCTCACAGTGTATTATACCCAGATTTCTAATCTGACATTTGCCATCTGATCCGTCAAAGTGAACGTGAAAAATCATGATATTATCCCTATACACGTCACCACCTATACTACGACGGCCTTTGCGATAACCGACCGGACTTAGCCCCTCTGCTTTTATTAACCGAAACAAACTAACAGGTACCTCAAGAAGCTGGTAATGAATCAATGGAGGATTCCAGATGGCCCGGAGCATTAGGATCACGTCATATTTATCCAAGTGCTCCATTACCCTAGAAACGAGGACTTGTGCTTTCCAAGGTTCCTTTTCAGTCGTACACAATTTTGTAATATTGATCTTATCTGCCTTCGTACCAGTCCCAGTTTCTGTTTTTAGAGATATTCGAGAATTCTCAACAATAAGATCATGCGTCGGCTGATTGAGGGCAGTCCCCTTGATTAACGTGAATGGTTTCTTTACCTTTTTAAAAGCTTCCTCAACCAGCGCTTCGAAGTAGATTCCTTGGGGTGGAATAAGTCTGTAAATAGAATGGTGAACATTGATCAGTGTACGCAACGCAAGCTGAAAATCGTCTGGAAATAAACCGCTATGCGCCATAATTAATCACTTCCCCTTACTGCTGCAACGACTATCATTATCTTCGTCAATTCCGGTACTTAGCGCAAGAGATTTTAAGTTAGAACACTACCCTAAATCCGATACTCGCAACTCGTAATCCGCAACCTTCCCGACCTGCTCTCAACCTTTGCCCTGCTCGCTTCACCAACACTTCTGAACTTTCCATTCTGCAATTTTAATTTTGCAATTTCCATTTTGAACTCGAAACTAGAAACTCGTCCCGAAAGACTCCCTTTGTGAAAACTTGTAACTTGTAACTCTTATCCCCTACGGCCCTTCTTCTTCCTCCATATACAGGCTGGCCGGCAGGGTGGTATCCCCCAGGGCCACCGCCCGGCGAAAATAGGCCCGCGCCCGCACCTGGTCCTCCAGCCGCCGGTAATACCAGCCCAGCTCCCGGTAATGTCGGGGGTTGCGCCGGTCCTGGCTGATGCGCAGCTCCAACCGCTCCCGCTCCCGCCGCCGGCTGTGACGCTCCCGGAACTCACGCATATACTGACCGGCTGCGGCGCTGTCACCGGCCGCATAGGCCACCCGCCCCAGGCGGTATAGCACCGGCTCGTTGCGCGGGTCACGCTTATACAGCCAGAGCAGCTGCGACCGGGCCGCCTCCCATAAGCGCCGACGAATAAGCGCCTCTACCATCTTGGTACGCACCGCTATATTCTCCGGGTCCAGCCGTAGCACCACGCTGTAATAGTAGGCCGCGAAATCGTCCTCCACCATCGCCGCCGCCACGTCGCCCAGAAGATCGTAGACCGCCGCCGCGCTGTCCTCCCGCATCAGCGCGCTGAACAACAGCAGCTCCGCCTGCGGGTACTCCCCCCGCACGTAATGGGTCAGACCCCGGCGCTGATAGGCCTCCCACCGCTCAGGCTCCAGGCTGCTGGCTACCAGGTATTGCGACAGGGCCGTATCGTAGCGGTCACGCGCCAGGTGGATGTCACCCCGACCGATCCACGCCTCGTAGTATGTCGAATCCTGGCTCAGAAGCGTATCGAACACGGCAAAAGCCAGCGAATCCCAGTGCAGGGCACCCAACGAACGTCCCAGATACAGCTGGGCCTTCAAATGATGGGGCAGCCTCGCGGTCACAAACGAAAGCTGCTCAACCGCCTCCTCGTAATCGCCGATCTCGTACAGCGCCAGGCCATAGTTGTACCTGGCACCCACGTGCTCTTTATACCGGGTGACGTAACCACCCAGGACTTCCGCCGCGCGCTCATAATCGCCCACCTCCACCTGTGCCCGCCCCAGCCAGTAGCCGGTCACCTCCGTCTCCGGCGCGGATGCCAGCCCCTGCTCCAGCACTGCCACCACCTCCCGCCAGCGGCCCTGGGTGATCAAAATGTTCGCCGCAAATTCATAGGCCAGCGAATACTTCGGATATAAGCGGTAGGTCGCCTGGAATTCCATCAGCGCCGAGTCCGGCTGGTCAGTCTTGAAATAGACCAGCCCCAGCTGGTAATGGTATTTGGCCGCGGTACTGTCCAGTGCCAGCGCCTGAGAATAGCACTCCTTGGCCTGCTCAAGTGAATCCAGATCGTACCAGACGTTGCCCAGCGCAAAATGGGCCTCGCCGCTGGTGGGATTCAACTCCAGGCTGTATCCCAGATCGCTGATCGCCTGCGAAAGGTAGCCGGCCCGATGCTCGGCCGAACCCAGCTTCTGGTAAAGGGTCGCATTCTCCGGCTCAACCTCCAGCGCCTGGCGATACCAGACCGCCGCCAGGCTGTCATCCCCCTGGGTGGTGGCGACTCGCGCCAGCAGGTCATAGCACTCCACACACTCCGGCTCGCGCGCGAGGATCCCCTGCAGCCTCGCCGTGGCCTGGTCATACCGGCCCAACTCAAAATACCGCACCGCATCAGCATAGGGATCCCGGATCTGGCCGCCAACTGCAGCCACCAGCAACCCGACACCAACTACCACCCCCGCTGCCGCCAACACGCTTGACCCCCCACGCCCCACTTTGATCCGCAAATCCATCACTACCCTACGGCTCCAGCTCCACCCTGGTCAGGGGATAGGTACGATTCAGCGGCGTCAGATGGTGGTGGCTCTCGAATCCATCCGGCCATTTCACCACCACATCCACCGCCCTCACCTTAGAGGATAAATAGAGGCTGAAAGGCCTGGGATCGGTCACCAGATAACGGCCGGTGAAAATGCCCGCCGGCGAACTGGTCACCAGCAGCTGGGCACCGATGGCGGTGGTGCCGGGCTGGTCCGCTCCTGGCCATAGGCCCACGTACACGGGCTGCTCGTCCAACTCCCGCTTCCATACCCGGACCAGTCCCGCCGGATAGGTGGCAATAACCTCCTCCACGCCATCGCCGGTGAGGTCCACCACCAGGTAGCGTTCCGCCTCTTGCAGCACCGGGAGGGTGTCCAGCCCGACATAGCCGGGCAGATCAAACCGCGCCATGGGTAGCCCGAAAAAGGCAGCGTCGGGCGCCGCCGCTGTGACCCGCGGCACCAATAAGGTCGTATCTAGCAGCATCGGCGCGGCCATCTCGACAGCGCGGAAACGGTGCTCCTCGTCACTCAGTAATATCCGTCGCTGCAAAGCAGTAGCCTCAACAACCGGCTCCGTAACCGCCGAATCCACGGGCGCACCCCAAGCTGAAACCAGAGAACTGTCCTGTACAACATCTGCCGAATCTACTGCCACCGCGTCCACCACTGCTGTGTCTACCGCTGCTGTGCCTACCGCCGAAGTGTACACTGCTGCCGGCTCCCGCACATGTTCGTAACTGGCATCAGCTAACAGCAGGTCAACCGTGCCGCTGAAATCAAGATCGACCGCCGCAGCCGTCGTGGCCTGGTAGGGAAATCGGGGCTGAAAGAGTCCGGTCTGGTAATGCCCTTCAAAGAACAGCCCCCGGCCATCGTTAAGCATCAGCAGCATCTGCCTGTCCTGGCTGATGAAAAGCAGGTCCGGATGACCATCCTGGTTGGCGTCCAGCGTCAGGACCTGGCTCCATTCCCGCTCGCTGCCGTCCGGCGCCAGGGCCACTCCCGCGAAAAGACCCGCTTCTACAAAACCCGTGTCAGCAGCCCCTAGATACAAAAGATTGGGCGAGCAGTAAGAGAGCACGAAGAGGTCCAGGTAGCCGTCGCTGTTGGCATCCAGCAGCTTCACCGCCAGCGAGCGGCTGCTGGTATCGGCCAGACCCAGGGCCGCCGTCATCTCTCGAAACCTACCGCTGCTGTCACCCACAAACAGGCGATTGGGCGCCGGCTCGTACAACTGCGGATCACAAAAGGTCCGCCGCCGGGTCTCCGGATCAAAACAGACCAGCGTGTCGCCGCTGGGATAGTCCAGATAATTAGCCACGTACAGATCCAGATAGCCATCCCGATTGGCATCGAAAAAGACCGCCTCGGTCGACCAGTAATCGTTTGCCAGGCCCGCTGCGACGGTCACGTCGCGCCACCGCCGACCACCCTCGTTGTGCAGCAAACGGTCGGTACCATACATGCACAGGTATAGGTCCAGGTAGCCGTCACCGTCCACGTCCCCCACCGCGGCATTGCCGGCCGGCGGAAAGTGAGTCAGGCCGGTCTCGGCGGTCACCTCAACCCAGGCCGTGTCATCCTGGCGGTAAAGCCGGTTCAGTCCGACGTAGAGCGAATCGGCCACGTGCGGGCCGTAGGTGAAAAGGAGGTCAAGGTCACCGTCCCGATCAAAGTCAAAGGGCACCGCCCGGCCCCGGAAGGCCTCCGGCAGATGATAACGCCCGGAAAACGGCAGTCGATCGGGGGAGGCCAGGCCCAGCTCAGGCGTCACGTCCAGCCAGCGAAAATCAGTCTGCCCCACCAGCGGCGATAACATAGCATTCAGCACTAATATCCAGATTATGGGCTGGATCACATCTTTTACCGTTGTTTGCTCGTAATTTGACACCGTTAAACTTAGAGCTTGAACTCTTAACTTCGCTGCTTGATCCGATGCATCGGCCTACCAGACCCGCCCGCTTACCGGCTGCTACGGGCCGCGAAAATAAACCCGAATGCCTGTCGCCCGTCCGTCGCGAAAGTACTGGGATACCCAATATCCGGTGGCATGTCAAAAGGCAAACAAAATGAGTACCCTGAACTTACCTGAAATTGCGCTGCTTGGCGGGTGGAATGCAGACTTCGCACCCTCCCGGTACGGGACCATAACCAGGGTGCCGCCAGATACAAAGGCGTTTACAATAACTCGACAAATTTATTACTTTGTATTATTAATATACAGCTAGGGTCACGTGAAGAATTTGAAAAGCGCGTCGCAGCTCCGATTAATGAAAAGATCATTCCGTGAAGCAGGCCACACATAAACTTCGTTTCTGGGGAGTGCGAGGATCAATCCCCACCGCTGATACGGACAAATACCGCATCGGCGGCGATACTGCCTGTGTAGAACTCACTCTCGCCGATGGCACCCATATCGTCTTCGACGGCGGCACTGGCGTGCGCGGCCTGGGCAACTCCATCGGCCGCCTCCACGAACATAACTACGATATTCACCTGTTCTTCTCCCATACCCATTGGGACCACATCATCGGGCTTCCCTTTTTCGCCCCCTTCCACCAACCGTTCGCCCACGTCCTCATGTACGGCCCCAAACGGGCCGGCAACTCGCTGGAAAACACCATCCAGGGTCTGTTCACCTCCCCCTATTTCCCCCTGGAACCGGAGGATCTGAAAGCCACCATCTCCTTCATCGATCTGGAGCCTGGAAGACACCGCATCAGTGATAGTCTGACCATTGAGTGTGCCCGGCACCCCCACCCGAACGGCGCTATGAGCTACCGCGCGGAAGTGGACGGCTTCGTCCTCACCTATATAACCGACATCGAGCACACCAAGGACCAGCTGGTGCCCTCAGTCCTGAAATTGAGCCGTGACGCCGACGTCCTGATCCACGACAGTCACTTCCACCGCGAAGACCTGCCAGCACATCGCACCTGGGGTCACAGTTCCTGGGAGGAGTGCACCGCAGTAGCCAGGCAGGCCGGCGTGAAACAACTCTTCCTCTTTCACTACAGCCCTAACTATTCCGATCACGACATCTTCGATATGGAGCAGCGGGCTCGCACTGTGTTTCCCCGTACCACCGCCGCTTATCAGGGCCTGGCCCTCGAGTTCCCCGCCAAATAACCACCCTAACCATTGAGACTCTCAAGACCTTTGCCTAACTTTGCCCCCGGCTCTTAGCACGCTTAATGCCTTCAACTGAATTATTGCCTATACCTGATGCCAGCCAGGACCGACAACATCATCTATTGTGACTGCGCCGCGCCCGCACCCCTGCACCCGATGGTCCGGGCCATCGGCCTCAGCCAAAAGGAAGCCAGCCAGTCAGTACGCTTCTCCTTCGGCGATACCACCACTGAAGACGAGGTGCTTACGGTGGCCCGGAATTTGGCCAATGGCAACTAGTGTTGGCCAATTTGGAATTAGTCAGATTTAGATTCTCAGCTCCTTCCAAGCCCAGAAATCCTAACTTTAGGCAGAAACTTGTGAAAGACCAGGAATAGCCCGGTGCTCAGAAAAGCGACATCTTTTCTCCTGCTGTTAGCCTTTGACCTCCTGGCCCAAGCCCCTACCACTGTCTCCACCTATCCCGCTCAGAACGCCCTGAACGTGCCACTGGATACCACCGTCTCTGTCACTTTCGGTGTGGATATGAATCCGGCGACCATTAACCAAAACACATTTGTGGCGCACGGGAGCTATACGGGGAAGCTGAGTGGGACCTACAGTTATAATCCTGGCATGAAAACAGCCACCTTTGCTCCCGAGCAGGCCTTCAAGGTAGGCGAGCTTGTTAGTGTAACTCTGACGACTGGAATCCAAAGCGCAGCGGGAGATACACTGGTAGATCCTTATATATGGTCCTTCACTTTTGCTGTGCTCAACGATAGCGCCACCTTCGCCGCCGCCGACCTGGACGGGGATGGCGACAGCGACCTGGCTGTGGCGAATGCTAGCAGCGGCTACGTGACGGTGCTGCAGATAGCGGCAACGGGACCTATTCTACCGCTGGGAAGAACGCAAGTAACAATGGTTTTTTTGCAGCACAAGTCCATGAAAAATGCAAGATAAATCTAAATAGTTCACAATATCTATTAAACTGAAGAGATAAAAAAGGAAAATGGCTACGAAAAAAAATCCACTGATTAATATCATCCTTTTGTTTGCAATCTTTGCACTTCGCTTAACGATATATGCTCAAATACAAGAAATACCACACCATATTCTTCACGACCCCGTCCTGCTGGAACAGGTAATTGAGAAAAGCGAAATTACCTCACAGGACATCCAGCAAAAATCCCGAAATGGCGAAATCCCGATGGATATGCTTTTAGAACTGTCAAGAGACTTCACCCAACTTGATACCAAAGAAATTTGGGAGGAATTTAGCGGCAATTTTGCGAAACAGTTATACCAACCACAATGGACAACTGACACTCGCACCTTAGACCTTTTACAAATCTTTGATTCCGGATTGCCACCCTTCGACAGAAACGGCAGTTATGTTGGCAGAGTGGTAGCTAATATCGGTGATATAAACGGTGATGACTACAATGATTGGGCACTGGGACTAAGAGATGCTGCTGATTTTAACACATCCGAAAAACTCGGAAAAGTATATATTTTTTTCGGTCATGCTTTACCCACCAACGAACAAGATCCTGATATCATCTTTGAAGGTGAAGCTGGGGGCGACTTATTTGGCGGAAGTGTTTCCTCGGCAGGCGATGTAAATAATGATGGATATGATGATGTGATTGTGGGAGCTCTTGGCAATGATACAGGTGGAATTGGTGCTGGTCGGGCCTACATTTATTTTGGCGGCACTTCAATTGACAATACCGCCGATGTGATATTCACCGGGGAGGCAGCGGGTGACCTCTTTGGCTATAGTGTTTCCTCGGCAGGCGATGTCAACAATGATGGATATGATGATGTGATTGTGGGGGCTAACAGCAATGACGCGGGTGGAACTTGGGCTGGTCGGGCCTACATTTTTTTTGGCGGTAATTCAATGGACCATACTGCTGATGTGATATTCACCGGAGAGGCTGCGGGTGACCACTTTGGCGGAAGTGTTTCCTCAGCTGGCGATGTCAACAATGATGGATATGATGATGTGATTTTAGGAGCTTGCCAGAATAACGCAGGTGGAATTTATGCAGGTCGGGCCTACATTTTTTTAGGCGGCCCTTCAATGGACAATACCGCCGGTGTGATATTCACCGGGGAGGCAGCGATGAACTACCTTGGCGGAAGCGTTTCCTCGGCAGGTGATGTCAACAATGATGGATATGATGATGTGATTG
>JBGVTM010000188.1 GCA_041862535.1 Candidatus Neomarinimicrobiota bacterium
ATAGTCCAGGTTGTGGCGGGTGCCGCCGGGGATAGTGCCTCGGGCGGCTAGGTCGAGAGTGCCGGGTAGGACCGGTAGGGCATCTATATCAACGGCAGCCTGTACGCCGTTGGCGGTGCACATTTCCAACAAATGTCCGAGTAAGCCGAAGCCAGTCACGTCGGTCATGGCGTGGACGCCCACCTCCAGGGCGGCTTCCGAAGCGGCGCGGTTCAGCGTGGTCATGGTCTCCACGGCCCGGGCTACCACCTCAGCGGGGGCGACACCATGCTTGACGGCGGTGGCGATGATGCCGGTGCCCAGGGGCTTGGTGAGCACCAGCCGGTCGCCTGCTTGAGCGGTGTCGATGCGGACCAGGTTCTCTTCGGCAGCCTCGCCGGTGACCACCAGGCCGTACTTGGGCTCCGGGTCGTCGATGGTGTGGCCGCCGACGATGTGGATGCCGGCTTCGTGGGCCTTATCGGAGCCCCCGCGCAGCATCTCGGACAGCGTGGCAAGGGGGAGTTCGTCCCGTGGGAAGCAGACGATATTCAGGGCGAACAGGGGTCTGGCACCCATGGCGTAGATGTCGGAGAGAGCGTTGGCGGCGGCGATCTGACCGAACTGGTAGGGATCATCCACGATGGGGGTGAAGAAGTCCACGCTCTGGACGATGATACGGCCGCCAGTGCGGCCTGAGGGATCTTCCAGGCGGTATGCGGCGGCGTCGTCGGTGGTTTCGAAACCGACGAGAATTCGCTCGTCAGCAGACAGCCGGGGCAGCTGACCCAGAACCTGGGCCAGGTCCTCAGGACCGAGCTTGCAGGCTCAACCCGAGCCGTGGCTGTATTGTGTCAGGCGCTTGTGCATACCGGGGGAAATTTAGCTACGGGCTTGGGTGGGAGGGGGTGGATTTTTACCCCGGTCAGCCGCGGATGAAGGGTCACTCTGGCGGCATAAATAGCTGCGCCTGTCTGAGGGGAAATAACTGACCCGAAAATCGTTCCTCCCGTCAGGCTGCATGGGTAACTTTTATCTCGCCACGAGCGGATTCGGAACGGATACGCGAGCAGATATGGTGGGTGAAAGTTGGAGTGTTTTGAAGCTTAAGCCATGAGTGAACCGGATAAAAGTCCCGAGAAGTCGGTCCAGGAAGTTGACCAGGTCACCATCCGGTTTGCCGGTGATTCCGGGGACGGGATGCAGTTGACCGGCAGCCAGTTTACGGAGACGACCGGCATCGTGGGCAATGATCTGGCTACCCTGCCCGACTTTCCGGCCGAAATTCGCGCACCGGCCGGCTCCCTGGCCGGCGTGAGTTCGTTCCAGATTCAATTCGGCCGCGAAGATATCCAGACGCCCGGTGACCAACCCGACGTGCTGGTGGCAATGAATCCCGCCGCCCTGAAAGTCAACCTGCCTGAGCTGCGACCCCACGGCACCATCATCGCCAACAATGCCACCTTCAATAAGCGCAACCTGCAGCTGGCCGGCTGGGAAACCAATCCCCTGGATTATGATACCCTGGCCGAGTACACGGTTGTCAGCATTGACATGATCCTTCTGGTGGAAAAGGCCCTGGAGGATCTTGGTCTCAGCGGTAAAGTGGTGGCCCGGTCCACCAACATGTTCGTCCTGGGCCTCCTCTACTGGCTGTACGACCGCCCGCTGGAGAACACCTTTCAGTTCATTGAAGCTAAATTCAAGTCGCACCCTGAGATCGTGGAGGCTAACAAGCGGGCGCTGCAGGCGGGCTATAACTATGGTAGAACCACCAGGCTGATCTCCACCAAGTATGTGGTTACTAAAGCGACCCTCCCGCCGGGAACCTATCGCAATATTATGGGCAACCAGGCCCTCGCGCTGGGATTGGTGGCTGCCAGCCAGAAAAGCGGCCTGCGCCTCTACTACGCCAGCTATCCCATTACCCCGGCCAGCGACATTCTGCACCAGGTATCCAATTACAAGAATTTCGGTGTCATCACCTTCCAGGCCGAGGACGAGATCGCGGCGGTTACTTCCGCGATCGGGGCTTCCTTTGCCGGTGCCCTGGCGGTTACGGGTACCAGCGGTCCGGGCATGGCCCTGAAAACCGAGGCTATCGGATTGGCGGTGTCCACGGAGTTGCCGCTGGTTATTGTCAACGTGCAGCGCGCCGGTCCCAGCACCGGAATGCCCACGAAAAGCGAGCAGGCGGATTTATACCAGGCCATGTATGGCCGTAACGGAGAGACCCCGGTGGTGGTCCTGGCGGCTTCCTCACCGGCCAATTGCTTCGACATGGCCTATGAGGCCTGTCGCATCGCGGTCCGGCACATGATCCCGGTGATCCTCCTTGCTGATGCCTACCTGGGGAACGGCTCCGAACCCTGGCTGCTGCCCTCCGTGAAGGAACTGCCTTCGATTGAAAATAATCACATCACCGCCCCTGGCGGTGACTTCCGGCCTTTTGAAATCGTGGACTCCGGGACCATGGCTCGGGGCTGGGCTATTCCTGGCACCCCCGGTCTGGAACATCGCATCGGGGGGCTGGAAAAGGACGCGCTGACCGGCAACGTCAGCTATGACGCCGAAAACCACGAGCAGATGGTTCGTCGCCGTCAGAAGAAGGTGGAGGTGGTGGCTGACCATATACCGCCGGTCGCCCCCTTCGGAGACGAACATGGGGACCTGCTGGTGCTGGGGTGGGGTTCGACCTATGGCGCCGTGCGGACTGCAGTGGAACGGGTCAGAGCGAAGGGCCATGGCGTGTCCCACTTGCACCTGCACCATCTCAATCCCTTCCCGAAAAACCTGGGGGAGGTGCTGGTTAAGTTCCGTAGGGTGCTGATACCGGAGCTCAACCTGGGCCAGTTGGCGCGGATCGTCCGGTCAGAGTTTCTGACTGACGCCGTTTCACTTAATAAAGTACAGGGCAGACCTTTTACCGCCGGTGAGATAGAGGAGAAAGTGCTGGCCGTGTTGAAGGAGACACGGGATGCCTGAGAGTGAGGTGACCGTAGAGCCGCGCGCCCTGACCCGCAAAGAATTCATCTCCGACCAGACGGTCCGGTGGTGCCCCGGCTGTGGGGACTACTCCATCCTGGCCCAGGTCCAGAAGACCTTCCCGGAACTGGGACGCAAAAGGGAAGATTTTGTCTTCGTATCGGGCATTGGCTGCTCCAGCCGCTTTCCCTACTATATGAATACTTACGGCTTTCACAGCATTCATGGTCGGGCAACCGCCGTGGCCACCGGTGTGAAGCTGGCCAATCCCGACCTGAGTGTCTGGGTGGTGACGGGTGATGGGGACGGCCTGAGCATCGGGGGTAATCATCTCATTCATCTCCTGCGGCGGAACCTGGATATTAATGTCCTGCTGTTCAACAATCGCATATACGGGCTCACCAAGGGCCAGTACTCGCCCACCTCGGAGTTCGGTAAGGTGACCAAGAGCACTCCGCTGGGATCCATCGACTGGCCCTTTAATCCCCCCTCGCTGGCCCTGGGCGCCGCAGCTACGTTTATTGCCCGGAGCATTGATGTCGAAGGCAAGCATCTCCAGGGGATGATCGAGGCCGCCTACCGCCATCATGGCACCTCGTTCCTGGAGATCTACCAGAACTGTATCATTTTTAACGACAACGCCTTTGCCGACCTGACCGAAAAGGAAACCAAGGCCGAGCGCCAACTGCTGGTGGAGCACGGTAAACCCATGCTGTTCGGGAAGGACCGGACCAAGGGTATCGGTATGGATGGCCATCGCCCGGTGGTTATCGATCTGTCCGATGGCAAGCACTCTATGGATGAGGTCCTCATCCATGACCAGACCGACAGGATGATCGCTTCGATCCTAAGTGAGATGACCTATCGGCCGGAGTTTCCCATGCCGCTGGGGATTATCTATCAAGTGGAGAAAAGCACCTACGAGGATCTGGTCTACGAGCAGATCGACCGGGCGGTTGAAAAAGCCGGTCCGGGAGACATGGCAGCTATTCTCCACGCCGGCCATACCTGGGAGATTAAGTGAGCAGGACAGACTGGCGGTATGCTATCATAAAAAATTATAAACATATCCCCGCGTCCCGTGCGCAAGGGCGATCATCGGGAAGGAGGCTGACGCCTAATACCTTATACGCCAGCCAGATTGCGCTATCACTATGCTAACATAAGAAGGAACGAACAAAATGGGAACCCGAGTTGAACGAGATTCCATGGGCGAGATGCTCGTCCCGGATACGGCCTACTACGGTGCCCAGACCCAGCGGGCCGTAGAGAACTTCCCCATCAGTGGACTACCTATTCCCACCGGTATGATCCGGGCGCTAGGGATGATCAAGAAAGCAGCTGCTAAGGTGAACCTGGACCTGGGCCTGTTGGACAAGGAGCGGGCAGCAGCCATTATGGAAGCTGCCCAGGAGGTTATCGATGGCAAATTCGATGACCAGTTTCCCATCGACGTTTTCCAGACCGGCTCCGGCACCTCCAGCAACATGAATGCCAACGAGGTCAT
>JBGVTM010000189.1 GCA_041862535.1 Candidatus Neomarinimicrobiota bacterium
GAGAATGCTGGCGATGGCCAGATAACTGCCCTCAGCAATGGAGAGCACGTTCTTGGCAGTGCCGACGTTGTCCAGCGCCTGCGACAGTGAACGCCGACGGGACTCAATACCACGAGCCAATGAAAAACCGGCCGGGTCATCGCCAACGGTGTTAATACGCTTGCCCGAAGACAGGCGCAGCAAACCCTGGCTGACCAGGCGGTTGACATTCAGTAGCTCATTGTAGGATTGTAACGCAGCAATATTGGCGTTAATTCGAGTGAAACTCATAGGAACCTCCTTGTGCTCATTATGAGTGGGCTTCCCTGCCCACTGGCGACTCACTTTCCGGTAACCAACAGCATCGCCTGACCGCCGGTACCTATCAACTGCTCTCATTTACCCTATCGGCTTCTCCAAAAAAATCTTTAGCCCAATTTCCACCACAACCGCTCCCATCAACGATCGCACCCTGGAAGCCGCCACTCGCAAAGGTTGACAAATACCCCGCCGCAGTGGTACGCTTGAGTAATGAATTCCCGAACACCGAAACTGAAACAGCACTTCAACTACCAGAAATTCAAGTCACCGCCGTATCGCTTCCTCTTCCTTAAATACGACTACTTCCTCCAACATCAACTCCTGACCGAGCTTCGGCGCCAGGGGCACGAGGCCAGCGAATTAGCGCTGCCAAAACAGGTATCCCCGGAAAATGCCCTCCGCACCATCTTGAACCAGGCGGTGTCCTTCCGCCCTGACGCTCTCTTGGCCCTCAACAACATGGGACTGGACCGCAATGGCGCCATTATCGGCGTCCTATCCGAGCTATCGCTACCGGTGGTCCTCTGGTATCTGGATAACTACCGTTTTTCAGGGCCCTACTTCCCCGGTACAGCCCCCGAACTGGCCTTTGCCTTTTCCGCTGATAAAGCCCTCGTTCCTACCCTTGAAGAGGCCGGCTTTGCCCATGCCTTCTACCTCCCATTAGCTACGGACATTTCCTACAGCACCGTCAGGTACGACGACCGTTACAGAGTCCTGCGAGACAAAATCTCCTATGTCGGCGGGACCTTCACCAAAATGGTCCGACACTTCCATACCGACGAATACGAAGCCCTCTACCAGGAGTGGCAGCCCGACTTTACCGCCATAATGGAGAAAGAAGGCCGCGTTGACCTGGACGCCACCTTCGCCCCCTATAAGGAACGCTTCCAGGTTCTGGAAGCCTACTACCACTTCATCGCTTATGTGGTGTTCCGGGAAACACGCCGCTACCGGCTTGGACGCCTGAAGTGCCTGCTGGATGAACCCCTGGTCGTCTTCGGAAGGGAGGACTGGAAGAACTATCTCCCTGAAGAAGTGGTCTGGCCACCGGTAAAATATACTGTTGAGACACCCAACGTTTATCGCAACAGCGGCATTAACCTGAGTCTGACCACCTTCCAACAGGAAACCGCCCTGAACCAGCGCCTGTTTGACATCCCCCTGTGCAATGGATTTGTACTCACCGACTGGAAAGAAGCCCTGGCCGAGCACTTCGAGCTGGATCAGGAGGTGATCTATTTCCGCAACGACGACGAACTGAAAGAGAAAGTGCGGTACTACCTCCAGCACCCCGACGCGCGCGATGCGGTCATCGAAAAGGCCCGGGAGCGGATCCTGCGCGAACACCTCATGGAACACCGCGTAACCAAAATGTTGGAAACGATAAAGAAAACCCTGGCTTAACTTCCCCGTATTCAGCGTCAAGCCCGAAAGTTGACAATAGCCTATCCCGAGTCGTAGCATCCATGCGATGAAAATCAACGCGCCCAAGCTCAAAGCGCACTTCGATTACCGGAAATTCAGGTCCCCTCCCTACCGCCTGCTCTTTCTCAATTACGACTACTTCCTGCAAGACTACCTCATCAACGAACTCAAGCGGCAGGGGCATCAGGTCATCCTGCTTCCCTTCCCCCAAAACATCCCGGTGGAAGAAGCCCTGCGCACCATCCTTACCAAGGCCGCCGAAGTTCGACCCGATGCCATCCTCACGCTGAATGCCCTGGGCCTGGATAATCACGGCCATACCCTCTCCGTCCTCTCGGAACTGTCCCTGCCCGTCATTATCTGGTACCTGGATAACCACCTCTTCAAAGGGCCCTACCTCCAGGACCGCTCCGCCCAATGGACTATCGTCTTTACCTACGAACGTGCACTGGAACCCACCCTGACCGAGGCCGGCTTCCAGCACGTCTTCTACCTGCCACTCGCCTCCGATCCAAACCTCCCCGGATCTGGCAAGGATAGCCGCTTCAAATCCCTCCGCAATAAAATCACCTTCATCGGGGGAACTTTTTCCAGCGCCATTGAAAGCCATTATGAGCCCGAGTTTGAGCAGGCCTATCAGGAATGGCAGCCTGACTTCGGTGCCCAGAAACAAAGGCACGGCCGCATACACCTGAATGCCCTCTTCGCTCCCCACCGCAACCGCTTCTCCTCTCCGGAGGTCTTTTTCCGCTTTATGGCCTACGTGATCGCCAAGGAGACCTTCCGCTACCGAGCCGAACGACTCGCTTATCTCAAAGACACTCCCTTAACGGTCTTCGGCCCCGCGGAGTGGAAAGACCACCTGCCTGATGCAATGGTTCAGCCGCCGGTTGATTACCAAACTGTAACCCCGCTTATCTACCGCAATAGCGCCGTCAATCTGAGCCTGACCACCCTCCAGCAGGAAACGGCCCTGAACCAGCGCTATTTCGACGTACCCCTCTGCGGCGGCTTCCTGCTGGGCGAGTGGCAGGAGTCCCTGGCTGAGCATTTTGACGTCGATAAGGAAGTAGTCTATTTCCGCAACGATGAAGAACTGAAGGAAAAAGCCCGCTATTACCTTAACCATCCGGCCGAGCGCCAGCGCATCCTCGATAAAGCCCGGC
Source organism: Candidatus Neomarinimicrobiota bacterium (assembly GCA_041862535.1). Classification (NCBI taxonomy): domain Bacteria; kingdom Pseudomonadati; phylum Fidelibacterota; species Fidelibacterota bacterium. Next base: position 2,895 of record JBGVTM010000189.1, read on the forward strand.
AGCGGGTCCTCAACGAACACCTCATGCAACACCGGGTAACCACCATGCTGGATCACATCCGCCAGGTCTGCGACTAGCCGGCAACCCCGTGCGAGGGATAATTGATGATTGCTATCCCATGATCGACCGCATAAACCAGCCTGCCGGCCCGGTCTGTATCACCGGCATGCACCGCTCCGGCACCTCCATGGTAGCCCGCATCCTGAATCTGTGCGGCCTTTACCTGGGACCGGAAGATCAACTCATGCCGCCGGATGAGGGGAATCCCACCGGCTACTGGCAGTACCCCCACATAGATCGCCTGACGGAAGACATCCTGGCCCACTTCGCCGCCGGCTGGGACTTCCTGCTGCCACCCATGCCGCCGAATTGGGAACTGGACCCCGCCCTGACCCCCTATCGTAAAAAGGCCCGGCAGCTCATCCGGACCATGGCCCGGCAGCAGCCCTGGGGCTGGAAAGACCCCCGCTGCAGCTTAACCCTACCCTTCTGGAAATCGCTGTTGCCCGGCCTGAAAGTTATCGTATGCCTGCGCAATCCCGTGGAAACGGCCCGCTCCCTGACCCAGCACACCGGCAGCACCGACGCCTTCTCCTACAACCTCTGGCTCAGATACTACCAGCGCATACTGGCCGACACCGACCCCGACGATCGGCTGATCACCCATTATGACGTCTACTTTATCGACCCCCGCAGCGAGCTCCAGCGGGTACTGCGCTGGCTGGACTGGTCGGTGCCCGAGGCACGAGCTGCGGCGGCCTGCCAGGCTATCTCCGCCCCCACCCGCCAGCAACACCTCATGGAAACCGACCTGGAAGCGGTCAGGGTACCCCTGGAGGTGGTCGAGGCCTATGAAGCATTGTGTAACCTTAGCGGGCAAGTCCTGCAGCGGGCCTTAAGCCAGGGACTGGTACCCAGGATTACGTCAAAACAAGCCGTCGGTTACCGGCTACCCGCTGCTGACACTACGCCCCCTGAGATGAAAAAAGAGGCCCGGGCGGCCTTCGACCAGGCCTATACACTTATCGAACGCAGGAAGTACGGCAAAGCGCTGAAAGCCATGCAGCAAGCGGTATCCCTGCATCCCTTTCACGCCCAGGCCCAGAACGACCTCGGCGTGCTTTATCGTAACGACGGTGACAAGGAACAGGCCCTGGCTCATCTCGGCGTCGCCCGCAAATTGGACCCCGACAACGCCGATACCGCCAAAAACCTCGCCGAACTCTATAACGAACTGGGCCGCACTGAAGATGCCATCCAGACCTACCTGAATATCATTGATCGGCGCCCCCAGGATGTGGAGGCGCTTTACTGGCTGGCAACCGCCTGCGCCAGTCAGGGCCAGAAAGAACAGGCTTTCAGATTATTTTCCCGCGTGCTGGAACTGGAACCCGATCACGCCGGGGCCAAAAAAGGCCTGGCGCTGCTACAATAACCGGCGTCACCATATAAATGAAAGACCGGGACGTCGGCACGAAGAATCTCCCTCCCCGAAACCGGTAAGACCAACTCCCTCCGGGCCCGGAACGACAGCGGATGTGGCTAAGCCTTCAGTATATCCAGCACCGGGAACCACTCGGGTCCTACCGTCTTGGTCTCCCTGGTGGCCTCGGACAGGGGCACTGCCACGATTCTATTCCCCCTGAGGGCCGCCATCTGGCCGAACTGGCCCTGGTTGATCATGTCGGCGGCAAACACACCGTATCGGGTGGATAAAACCCGGTCCCCGGCTGAGGGAACACCCCCACGCTGGGTGTGCCCCAGGATCACGCTCCGGCACTCGATGCCCGTCTCGTTCTCGATCAGCTTGGCCACCAGCTTGCCGATACCACCCAGCTTCACGTGGCCGAATGCGTCCCGCGACTCGTCCTGCAGGATCAGCTCCTCCTGTCCGGCCAGCTTGGCCCCTTCCGAGACGACCACAATGGCGTAGTTCTTCCGACCCTCACCATATTCGTGCTCTACCGCGGCGCACAGGTCGGCCAGGTCGGTCTCCTGCTCGGGCAGCATGGTATAGTCGGCACCCCCGGCAATGCCCGCATGCAGGGCGATCCAACCCGAGTGCCGACCCATCACCTCCACCACCAGGGCCCGATGGTGGGACCGGGCAGTGGTGTGCAGACGGTCTACCGCCTCGGTGGCAATGACCACGGCCGTATCGAATCCCGGCGTAACGTCGGTGGCGGACAGATCGTTGTCGATGGTCTTGGGCACGCCGATGGTCTTCACCCCCATCTCGGCCAGCTTGGCGGCCACCCCCAGCGTGTCGTCACCCCCGATGGCTACCAGGACGTCGATATTATTGGCCTGCAGGTTGGCCTTGACCTTGTCGATGGACTGGGGCTCTTTCAGAGGGTTGGTACGGCTGGAGCCCAGCATGGTGCCGCCCTCGGCGTACCGCCCCCGCACACTGTCCACATTCAGCGGCACCGCGCGGTTCTCGATTGGACCCGACCAACCGTCCAGGAAACCCAGAAATTCGTACTCGTATCGCTTTATACCAGCCAGGACCAGTCCCCGGATCAGTGCGTTCAGTCCGGGCGCATCGCCTCCGCCGGTTAGGATTCCAATGTGCATAGCGTCCTTCTCTCCCTTTCCAAATTCGCTCTTATACAAGTCCGCTAATTTACTATTCAGAAGACCAGCAGGTGGGAATTCCTGGCACCTGATTTCGTAAAATCGCCGCCTCAACTCCGCGAACTTACCAATGACGGCTGACCCGTTGACAACAGCACCGACTGCCACAGCGCCTCCTTCGAACCGATCCGCCTCCGGCCGGCCTGGATAATCTCCATCGGCAGATGAACGAACCGCGCGTTCCAGTTGCCGATAACCATCCTGGTCCTGCCGCTCATGGCCGCGTGTACGGCGTGTTCCGCCAGAATCCCGCAGTAAACCCCATCCTCGGGAATCGCCGGCACCGAACGGATGATATAACTGGGATCGATGTACTTAACGTTTACCTCCACGCTCCGGGCGGTAAAATAGTCCTTTATGCTGTTCTTAAGATAAATCCCGATATCATGGAGCAGTTTATTGCCGGCAGCGTCCAACCGGGACTCCTTCCCCTCGAAATATTTCTGCCCGGCCCCCTCCGCCACGACGATCA
>JBGVTM010000190.1 GCA_041862535.1 Candidatus Neomarinimicrobiota bacterium
ATTATCGAGCTATGAGCTGGATTCACTGTCAGCCAGTTCTGCCGGAAGCTAAAGTAGCCCCTGATACCAGCTCTGCAGGAAGAGCCTTTCTAAAAGCTTAAAATGTGTCTCACAACTACCACCCCTCCCAAATGTAGGAGTACCAGGCATGTTCTACTATCAGTCAGGTTTGGAGCCTGTTTCGAAGGCGATAGCACCCCGCGTAAACCCGATCTACGGCGTGCTCGTGCTGCCAGCCTTGTTAATATTCACTCTCACGGGATGTATAACAACTAAATCGATGAAAGCCAGAGCAGACGTCATTTACCTGAACGGTTCCATCTGGACGGGCGTAGCTGGTGCCATTCGTGCCGAGGCACTGGCGGTGCAGGACGAGGAGATCATGGCCGTCGGTTCTATTACTGAGATCAATTCTCTCCAAGGTCCCCAGACCAAGGTGGTGGACTTGCAGGGAGGCTTTGTGGTGCCGGGACTCATCGACAATCACACTCATTTCATCAGTGGTGGCCAGCAGCTGGCCAGTGTGGATTTGCGTGATGCCAGTTCCCGGGAGGAGTTTATTCGACGCCTCGGCGAATTTGCCGGCAAGCTGCCAGATGGGCGCTGGATCACAGGCGGTGATTGGGATCATGAGGCCTGGGGGGGCGAGCTGCCGCAGCGGGACTGGATTGATGCTGTAACGCGGGAAGTGCCGGTGTTTGTCAGCCGATTGGACGGACACATGGCCCTGGCTAACAGCAAGGCCCTTGAACTGGCTGGCATTACCCCTGAGACCCTTGATCCTGAAGGAGGGATGATTGTGCGCGACCGCGCCACCGGACGCCCAACCGGCATTCTTAAAGACGAAGCCATGGGACTGGTCTATGCCGTCATACCTGAAGTCACCGAGCAGGAGCGGGACGAAGCTCTGGTGCGGGCGATGAACCATGCCGTCCTGCACGGCGTCACGCAGATTTATGACATGGGCAGTTGGCGCGATCTGGAGACCTATCGCCGGGCCGCACAGACAAACTCCCTGAAACTACGGGTCTACTCTTTCGTGCCCATCAGTACCTGGTCGCAGCTCAAACAGTACCGGGAAGAACATGGCAGGGGAGACGCCTGGCACCGCTGGGGCGGGCTGAAGGGTTTCGTGGACGGATCGCTGGGATCCACTACCGCGTGGTTCTATAAACCCTACGATGACGCCCCGGGTACCAGCGGATTGATGGTCACGGATACCTCCAAGCTGCGGGCATGGATAAGTGCCGGGGATGCAGCCGGCTTCCAGATAGCGGTGCATGCCATCGGCGACCGGGCGAACGATTGGATCCTTAACACCTATGCTTCGATTGCCGCGGCAAACGGCCCGCGTGATCGGCGCTTCCGCATTGAACATGCCCAACACCTTACAGTAGCGGCCATCGCACGCTTCCACCGGCAGGGCGTCATCCCGGCCATGCAGCCCTACCATGCTATCGACGACGGGCGCTGGGCCGAAAAGCGCATCGGCCCGGACCGTATCAAAACCACCTATGCCTTCCGATCCCTGCTGGACGCCGGTGCGCCCCTCTGCTTCGGCTCCGACTGGACCGTGGCCCCCCTATCTCCCCTGGAGGGCATCTACGCCGCTGTTACTCGCCGCACTATAGATGGCCTTAATCCAGAGGGATGGGTGCCGGAACAAAAAATCACGGTTGAGCAGGCACTGCGCTGCTATACCATCAATGCCGCCTACGCCGGCTTCTTCGAAACCCAAACCGGCACCCTGGAGCCAGGGAAACTGGCCGACTTCGTGGTCTTATCTGAAGACCTCTTTGCCATCGACCCGGTCGACATACCTCAGGTCCAGGTGTTGATGACGGTGGTGGGAAGTAAGGTACAGTACCGAGCGGAGTAACTACCGACCCTGATTTAGCCAGGACTAAGGCAGCCGTGATCCCTGATGGCTTGGTTGACTGGCCTAAGAGTTCTGCTTTGTTTGCGGCTGCTCAAGGGCTGGCGTTCAGCTCGTCAGCCAGCTGGCGGATAACCCGAATATGGTCGGGAGTGGTGCCGCAGCAGCCGCCGCACAAGGTTGCGCCCGCCGCCATGACCGCACGCATTTTCTGAGCGAAGCTCTCCGGCGTTTCGGGAAACACCTCCCTGCCGCCAGTCAGCTGCGGGAGGCCTGCGTTAGGCTTGGCCATAAGAGGCAAGCTGGTCAACCTGTGCATCTCTGAGATGATGGCCAACATCTGCTCCACGCCCTCGCCGCAGTTGGATCCCAGCATATTCACACCAGCCTCGGTGAGAGCCCGGGTGATACGCTCGACGCTTTCGCCCATTATGGTGAAATAGCCGGTCGGGGCCTGATTAAAGGTTACCGATACACAGATAGGCAGACCCAGAACGGAGCGGATGGCTTCAAAGGCCAGCAAGGCTTCATCGAGGCAATTCATGGTTTCAATGTTGACCAGGTCGGCCTCCCCCAGCCCTCTGGCCTGGGTCTGGAAGGCTTCGAACACCGCTTCCCGGGATACGTTGCCATAGGGTTCGAGGATCTCGCCGGTGGGTCCCACGGAAGCCGCCACGTAGGCCTTATCGCCGGCAGCCTGGCGGGCCAGTTCCACGGCACGGGTATTGATAGCCACCGTTTTACTCTCAAGACCGTAGTTTGACAGGCGCCGGGTATTCCCGCCGAAGGTGTTGGTCTGGATGATATCCGATCCGGCGGCGACGTACTCGCGGTGGATCTCCAGCAGAATCTCTGGATGGGATACATTCAGCTCCTCGGGACACTCCCCCACCTTCAGTCCACGGTGCTGCAGCAGGGTCCCGATGCCGCCATCGAATACCCAGACCGGGCGCGGTTCAGCCGCAAACAGCTGCGAAAGATTCCGGGTCATGCGTAGACGCCGTACTCCTGTGCGAGCTTCGCCAGCAGCTGCACCCGCTCGCGCCTGACGTGCGGGGCAATCGAACAGGCGGTGCTCAGGATAAAGCCCCGGCCGGTCTTCCCGATCTGGATGCGCCGTTTCACATCAGCTAAAATATCCTCTTCAGACCCCTGGAGCAAGGTATTGACGGAGTCAACGTTCCCCTTAATGAACAGGCTTTGCCCCACCCGCCTGACGGCGTCTTCCAGCTCCACGTTGCCCAGGGGAGGTGGGTCCAGGCATTCCAGCCCCGAGGTGCCCGATTCGGCCATGGCCTCCAGGCGGTCATTGATGGCGCCGCAAGTGTGGAGGTAGGCATATTTGCCCTGCTCCTTGATGGCCGCAATAATTTGGCCTTCATAGGGCAGCACGAACCGGCGGTAAAAGTCCGGCGAGATGAACCCCATTCCCGCAAAGGGGGAGGAAATCTTGACGGCGTCAATGGGCTGGGCACACATCTCCCGGGCCAGGGCGGCGATCCCGTTGGCGAACCGCTGGAGGAGCGCCCGGCACCTATCCGGCGCCAGGATGAGGGCCGTCAGGGCGCTTTCGTGCCCCAGATAGTCCAGCAGGTAATCGAAGGGGGAGGTAATCTCGCCGTGAATGGAGTACTCATCTCCCACCTGTGCCTGGATCAGGTCGAAAACTGCGAATTTGTTGTCCAGATCAAGGTGGAAATGCAGATCCTGGGATACGGGGATATAATCGATCTGGTCCGGGATGTCGGCTGGGTTGGCCGTATCTATGGTCGGATGAACCACGGGTACCAGGAAGCGAACAGTCGGCAGGTCATCCCGGGTGAAGACCAGCTCCCGGTCGCTGAAGGTAACGATTTCAATATCACCTTTCCGCTCGAGCTTGACGAGCTCCTCCCGCCAGCCCTGCCTGTGCCCGTGCAGGCTCACCAGGATGCCGTCGAAGTCATAGAGTTCTCGCAGCTCAATCAATCCCCGGGCGAAGGTATCGGCGTCGAACCAGAACTCGGACGGGGATACGTCCAGCTGCTGCAGCATGTGC
>JBGVTM010000191.1 GCA_041862535.1 Candidatus Neomarinimicrobiota bacterium
CGGGATCCCGATGGAAATGCTCCGCAACCACTTTCACCCGATGCCCAGCCAACTTCCTCCCCACGTACCCCACCACCGCCCGCCCCAACGCACCTCGGCGATTCCTGCTGCCACTGTAAATCAAATCCAAGGGGATCCTCAGCACAGAAGAGACCTCAGAGACAATCTCAACAATCGAGATATCATAGACAAACCCGCCATTCTCATCTAACCCTCTGCGGACCTCCTCCACAAAATCGTCTTCCCCCAGGAACCGCTGATCCTTCACCTCATAATACTCTTTTCTGTGGCCCTGATCTATCCGGTCCCTCACAAACCGTTCATATCCCCGCATGGCACTCCTTTTGTTGCGCGAGAACTGAGCCAACACAAACCCCGTATCCACCAACTCATCGTCCTCACCTTTCACGTACGCTCCGTAACTGGTCCAGCGGTAATCCATCGGATCGTCAACCAAGCCCGCACGAACGGGATTCAAATGGAGGTATGCGGAAAGCTCCAACAGATAGGCATCTCGCTCACAGAGGATGGCCTTGTACCGTCCCTGAAAGAGGTGCCCGCTCTTTCTGTACCTGACATTGAAGGTGCGGGTATAGCGAAACTGAACGACCTGCATCACCCGGCTCAGTGGAACATCTCTGACCTCCACCAAAAGGTGGACATGGTTCGGCATCAACACGTATGCATAGAAAACGATACGGTAGCGCTGCTTGTACTCTCTCAAAAACCTCCTATAGCGCTCGTAATCCCCTTCATCACGAAATATCACCTGTCGCCTATTACCCCGGGAAATAACGTGATAGAGAGCTCCTGCAAAATGAATGCGCGGTTTTCGTGCCATACCGACTCAATACCAACCGCTCGGTCCAATGTCAATACCTATTTACTTATGCCTGACCCCTTTTCTTCTCTTTTCTTCTTGTATGGCCTAGAACTGACGGGATATCAACGCTCGAACAGTCAAGTTAAGCTCACCCAATGGACTCACATTGCCGTAATCTACGATGGTGCGGAAATCAAGTTCTACATCAATGGGGAGAAGGATGAAAACGTGATAAGGGCATCGGGTAAGATTAAGAGCACTACGAATCCCATTCATTTCGGTGGCGATCGGTCTGGGTGATGTTCTTATTATCTTCAAGGGTTCCTTGATGAGGTAAAAATTTCTAATTTCGCTAAGACTCCGGAGGAGATTACGTTATCTGCGAATCCAATCCCGGTAAGTCAATAAGAAACGTCAGATCAGTCGTAGACAGACGGGCTCTTTGGGGCGTGTCCAGCTCCTGGCCAGGTTTCATTGCTGCGCAGGATTCCAGCGCTGCTGGTTGCCAGATAGGCTTTAAAATGGCGCACCATCAGTTCCGATTTCAGGGAAGAGTATGCTGGGTCGTCCCACAGGTTGACGAACTCCCCCGGATCCGATTCGAGGTCGTATAGTTCGCCGATGGCCTCTCCCACGTAGACAGTTAGCTTGTACCTTCCGTCGAAGTACATGGTTCCATGACTGTGGTTAGGCAAGTTAAGGCTGTCGTTGAACTCGGAAATCACGTGGTCCTTATGATGGCCCAGGTCCGCCTGCCCGGTCAAAAGCGATAGAAGCGATTTGCCCTGCATGTAATACGGAACCTCCAGGCTGACTGCTTCCAACAGGGTCGGAGCCAAGTCTACCAACTCAACCAACGCGTCGCTTCTCACCCCCTTCAAGATCCTTGCCGGCCAGGAAATGATCAAAGGTACGCGCACCGAGCCCTCGGAAAACCGGCAGCCCTTGTAGATCAGGCCATGATCCCCCAGCAACTCACCGTGGTCGCTCATGTAGATAATCAGCGTGTTCTCTTTCTGCCCCATTTCCTCTATCGTGTCCACGATGCGCTTGAACTGGTCATCAATCAGCTCAATCATGGCATAATAACAGGCCTTAGCCAATCGAGCATCGTACGCGCTTGGCGGGATTCTTCCCATGTCACCTCTCTCGACAGATCCGGTGATATTGTCTTTGCCGGAAGAGGTCAGGGGATTTATCGCCTCGATCGTATGTTGGTCGATGTTGCCGAAGGCTTTCTGACGTTCAATGTCCGACTCGCGGAATAGCGGATAGGGCAGGGTTTGTGGATCGTAACGGTCCAGGTATTCCTGGGGCGGATCAAAGGGCGGATGGGGATCGAAGGGATTGACGCTCATCAGCCACGGGCCGTCCCGTTCTTCAGTGATGAACCGGATAGCCATTTCAGAACACCACGTGGTCTGGTGGTATTCCGTCGGCACACCCGGCCCAACCTGGCCGGAGAGCGAACCGTACAATTCTACGGGGTCTACCCCCTTTTCCTCTTTCAGCCAGATGGCGTAATCGTGCCCATAGGGATAATCAGGGTTGGGATGATTACTCCAGAAGAACTTGCGGTATCCGTCCTCGGGCCGCCGCTCCAGGTTACCCTTATTTGCCCTCGAAAGGTGGAGCTTGCCTGACAGCGCGCAGTCGTAGCCTGCGCCCGCCAGCAGTTTGGTGACCAACACTTCGTTGGAAGGAAAGTAATCGCTGTTGTTGCGAAGGACGTGATGAGTATTCGGGTAGCGACCCGTCAGAAACGTGGCCCGGCTGGGCGTGCAGATCGGGCTCTGGGCATAGGCGCGGGTAAAAGCCACCCCCTCTTCGCAAAGCGCGTCAAGATTCGGGGTATGGATATGAGGGTTGCCCAATGCGTGAATCGTGTCATACCGCTGCTGGTCGGAGCAATACCACAGAATGTTTGGTCGTTCGTGCTTCGCCATGATCTTTCCTTTCTAATCTAATCGAATTCTAGGTATGTCAACTCTCCAAATCCAATCCATTTATGCCTCTGCTTTCTTCCTGCCACGCCATTTGGAGATCAGGGGCCATAGAAGAAACAGCGCGGAGATAATGAGAAAAGCACATGAAACCGGCCGGGTGATCAAGGGTAGGAAACTGCCACCCGATATCATGAGACCTGATCTCAGCTTAACCTCGGCAATTGGGGCCAGCACCGCTCCAATGATAAACGGAGCTTGGGGGAAAGCGGCTTTTTTCATCACATACCCTACGAGGCCGAAGGCTAGCAAAACCCAGACATCGAACATGCGGTTCCCCTCAATATAACCTCCAATGATGCAAAATGTCAGGATAACTGGTAAGGTATAGCCCTTGGGGATTTTGGTAAATTTGGCGATGAACCCCACCGTGCCCGTCATCATGAGAAACATCAGAATATTCGCGACAAAGCATGCCGCGATGATGCCGTAGAAAATACTCGGGTGACTGGTGGCCAACATCGGTCCCGGCTCGACGTTATGGATCATCATCCCGCCCATCAGAAAGACATCGACAATGCTACCCGGAATGCCCATAGAAATGAGCGGTATCAATGCGCCGGCGATTGTAGCGTTATTAGCGCATTCCGAGGCGATGATACCCTCTTCCGACCCCTCTCCAAACCGATCGGGGGCTTTGGACATGTTTTTGGCCGTAGTGTAAGCGATAATTGATCCGATACTGCCTCCGATACCGGGAAGAATCCCGACATAGGTGCCGATCAGCGAAGACCGCAGCAGGTTGATCAGGTTGGACTTGAAGTCATGCCACGACATCAAAATCCCTTTCATGCGCATCCTAATCAGGATGAATTCCTGCTCGATGTCGATTGTCTCGGTGAGGATTTGTCCAACTGCGAATACCCCGATCAGTATTGGCATCAGCTTGAAACCGCCTTCCATTTCGTGAAAACCGAATGTCAGGCGAAGATCCCCAGCCGAGGGGTCAATACCGGGCAGAACGATTAGCATACCCAGAAACCCGGAGAGGAGACCCTTGATCAACGAGCCACGGCTTACGGATGCGATGAGTACCATGGCCATCAGCACAAGGCTGAAATAGTCCATGGGGCCTAAGTAGACGGCAACATCCGCAACCGGCTTGGCCAGGAGTGCCAGAAATACCCAAGAGACAAGACCACCTACAAAGGAAGCACCAATCCCCAACCCCAGAGCACGGCCAGGTTGTCCCTTGCGTGCCATTGGGAAACCGTCGAACGTGGTGATGACCGCCGTGGGCGTGCCCGGCATGCCGAGCAGGATCGCCGAGATCTGCCCCCCGGAGATCCCGCCCACGTACATGGAAGTGAGAAGGATCACAACGTTAACCGGTTCCATGGTATAGGTGAAGGGTAGGGTAAGGACGATCAGTATCGCGGTGGTCAAGCCCGGTATGGCGCCCACGGTGATGCCCAGAAATGTGCCCAATACCGTCAAGAAGAAAGGCCAGGGGGTTAGCAGATTAGTAAAGGCGACACCTAATTCTTGAATCATCAATTCCACCGTATATGGGGCTAGGGAAAGTCTATGTAAAACACGCGGGTGAAGATGTAGCTACAGCCCAAACCCATCATCAACGCGATGATGATTGCGATCGGCAGTCACCTTAAGTCGAATCGCAACAGTAACATCAGAAGGCGCAGTCTTCCGGTTGCGGTTCCAGAAGTTCCACATCCGCTGCGAAGTCACTCGGTAATTCGGTTTCGACAAATCCTCCAGCCACACTTCCATGAAATGCAACGCCGCCGTAGCCCGCCGTGCTCATGTGAGCGCGGACGAAAACGGCATCACGTGGTCCAATGGGAACTGGCCCACCTGAACGCGTGAATGGTTGTTCGTCGACATGGCTATGCAACAATATGCGGCGGTAGAGGAGCCGGCCATTCGATGAAAGCACTTCCCACCAATCTGCATATTGATCTGGGCCAGTGTCAGGACTTTTCACCGTAACTGAAAACGTATATGCGCCGGGATTGCCGCCAACCGTGACTTTGATAACATTCGCTTTGATTTGCTTTTCAGACATGATCAATTTTCAATATCCTTAGCATCGCTGTCGCCGCGGACTTCGAGAGTGTTGTTAAATGTGCCTTAGGGCAAGTCAATGTAGAATACGTGTATGAAGACATACCCACAGCCCAAACCCATTATCAATGCGATGATGATTGCGATCGGCAGTCGCCTGAGGTCGAACCGCATCAATAACATTATGGAGAGAATAAGGTAAACCGTGGT
>JBGVTM010000192.1 GCA_041862535.1 Candidatus Neomarinimicrobiota bacterium
GCCGTCGCTTTGCCAGACCGTCTCCAGCGACTTCTTGTGTTCCAATGTGGCCCGCCCGTCATTATCGCCATCTTCTTGGTAAGACGCAGTGACAATGATACTGCTGTGCGAATGGATCTCGGAGAGGGTACCAGAATGGGTGGCGACAGCTGTGGTGTGAATATTGGTTATGATGAGCGTGCTATCGCCACGGACACCATCCGGATCGCTGTAGGTCACCTGGATATCGTAATCCGTGTCCTGGCTCAGCCCGGTGAGAGTGGCCACGTAGCTGCTGTCCTCCTTTATCATCAGGCCGTGAGATATCCAGTCCTGCGTGGCGCTTGACTTATAATCCAGCGAAGCCAATCCATCCCCATCAGCATCTCCAGCATAATCGGCCCAGATGGTGATGGTTTGGTAGGTGTGGACTTCGCGCAGGCTAAGGGTCTCCGTCTTTGTGGACAGGGTTCGCACGGTAAAGATAAGCGGATTCGTTCCAATGACCTCGTCGGGATCAGCAAACGTCACCTTGACGTCGTATTCGGTATCATCTTCCAGGTCGGTGATGATTCCGGTGAACCCCGTTGAGTCGCGCTCCATCTGGCCGTCGTCGATCCACATGCTCTCCGAGGCGACCTTGTGCATGAGCGATGCTGACCCGTCCCCATTGAAGTCCCCAGAATACGACACCCGAATAGTGATGGTATCATACGTATGGGTCTCTGTAGCTGTACCGACGATCAGTCCATCCATGGTAGACTTGGGATTCGGTGTGTAATAAGTAGAGTCAAAAACAGTCCCATCTGTCAGTATGTGCCGCAGACGTAAGGTATCCCCATCAACAGTCAGTTCAGTATAACCATACTGCGAGATATAGTTCTCGACCATATAGCCGTTGCCGTCCGCGTTCGGGTCTACCGAATAGAGCGGCGCGCCTCCATTCCCGGTGACGAGCTGGACAGTACCCCTCGCTGAATCCACGGGCGTATGCATATCACCATTTAGTCCGAGCTTTTTACTCCTCACGTAGTAATGCGCGTGCCCCATAAACATGATGTCGCAACCGTTCTGGTACAGCGGTATACCCCACGTATCGTGGATTCTGTCTTCGTATTCTTTGGGGCCGAAATCGAAAATGGGGTGATGCCAGATGGTAAACAGCCACTGCTTGGGATTATTCTCAATGGCTTCCATCAGCATGTCATACTGCTCGCCGGTCTGGGGAGATGCGTCCGAATCCATAATGATAATGCGTGCGTTCTCGTAGTCCAGAACAAAATACTTGCCGTCGTTGCCATACTGCTGGCTCTGACCCGGAAGATAGGTGTGCCAGTTGGTCAAACCAGAAGGGATATCCAGCTTATCATGATTACCCGGACAAGCCATATATTGCGGTGGGATTTGATCCTGACCGGTCCCACCCAGGACTTCGTCACAAGCCAACTGCCAGGTGTTCCAGTCGTCAATATTAGTGCCATCCGCAACCACATCACCGACATTGATGATAAATCTGTAATCTGGGGTGCTATCCACGATGGCCTGGAGAACAGCTCTATGGTCGTCGTCGTTGCTCCTGGTGTCGCCGTATGCAATCCACTTCCACGCGCCCTGGGCCCATGCGGATGAAGCCAGTAGGAGATACAGTACAGCGTTGAATACCAGCTTACACGCTCGCGGCGCACTATTGAATCTGCCCTCTTCCCCCCTAAAAAAAGGCTGGCATGTTTGGGCAGAAACAGGTCCGCCATTTCTCATACAACGAGGACACCAGTGGTTATACATCCGGGATTATGGGTTCTATGAGCGGCAAACAACGAAAAATGCTCGCTATTGCTTACCACCTTGATCGTAACTCCGTTAAGAGATAATTAAATCAAGCTGTCTAATGTATCAAGTATTGCTAACATCGGCAACATTTGATCCCGCAATTAAAACCGGAGGGGTGATTAAGCCGGTAATGGCTTTGCCCCGTAGCATATACTACTACCAGCCTGCCGTTTGTCCGGTAGTCTAACCTGATCCGAGCAAAGACAAAGAACGCTGCTGCTACAAGGGCAGCAAGGAGCAGTAAACTGTCGAATACATTCAAATTGACTCCGATATGTTAGCTCCTATCAACTGCGGGAAAACGGCTGACGCTTTAAATGCGCGGTTTGAAACTCATTTCAATTTTTTAATTTTTAAAACATTGGCCAAACATCTTCCCAAACTCGCAAATCCTCAAACCTGCCCACCACTATTGGCTTCAGGTAAAAGCGATGGTCAGGCGCAGTATTAGAGCAATATTTTCGTCGTCGGCATTATTCATGTTCGCTAAATATTTCATTTATTTTCATTAATTGTTGCTGTTATTGTCCATTGTGTTCTAGATAATCCCAAATATTTATATATTCTTGGACGGACATTGGGGTCTTCAACAAAGGACCATTCATCTATAACTTTTATACCATTTCCATATGATTCGAGTTCAAGCGCATTCTTAATTCCAAAATTATATGAATAACCTGATTCAAGACCAAGTTCTCGCTTCATTTTCATTATAATAATCTTTTTCCACATACCTCTGGTATATTTTTCGGTTACTACCTCAAGTATGATTTGCGATTGATGAAATCTTTCAGAAAAAGTCTTAAAAAGATTAATAACATCATCCTTGGGCAGATACATAAATAAACCCTCAGCTATTAGAAGAATATTTTCATTCCCTCTCAAAGTTACTCTGTCAATCCATGAAATATCTAAAACTGAACAACCTATTAACTCATAATTAAGTTTACCTTCTAGAATCTCTTTCTTAATTTCGATTACTTCCGGTAAATCAAGCTCAATGTATTCACATTTCTGATTGTTTATTATCCAATATCTCGTATCAAAGCCTCATCCAAGGTTCACTACAATACAATCTGGATTCTTTGTGATAAAATCATTGACAATTGAGTCGTATTTTCTGGCTCTGATGGCTATAATATTGGTAAGTGCCGTAGCTAATTTTCTATTAAATACTTGCACTTTATCCTCAACGGAAGCAAAGGAGATAAATTTGTTTAAACAATATTCAGCCATAGGATCGTTGATGATTGGATTACTTTTTTGTGATTCCACAACATGACTTCTGAGGGTAACTATTGCCGTTTTTGATACATCTGTTAATTTAATAATTAATTTCCTTTTACTTACTTTGTATTTGCTTGCACCAATATCTTCCTAATCTTACATCAAATTGCGCCTAACTACTATTTATGAAGAAAAAATCCAGACCGTTGAAACTTGATATTGTGTATGTATCCATGACAGAATGTAATTCCCTCGTCTAATTAATCCGATAAAAAACATTGGAATAGAACCACTTGAATCGATAGTGCCTGCTTACTTGTATCCCTGATAACATGAAAAGGGAAAAATTCGTAATATCAAACCGGGCCCCGGCTCCTGAACCAGGTAAGAAGGGTGATGTACACTAGGCGAAAACAGACCTGTAACCTGTATACCCGGATCAATGTGTCACCCATGTAGTGAAAATAAATTGTAACCTATGTCCTGGTTCATTCAGCGCCTTTCCCCCTCACCTTAAGGAGAGGAGGCGACGCGCAGTGAGCGCCTGCCCTGAGCACAGTCGAAGGGGGGTGAGGTCACGCATCTCGCGCACCCGGCGAACGACAAACTGCTGTTTGGGTAATATCTTCCCGCATGATGAAATCTGGTTGCATGCCGTTCATCCCGAGCTCCTTCCGGCAAGGACGTTCAGAACCGGCTCTGCTCGATGATATCGTGGGTACCCCCCAAGAGGTGGTATCACCAGCTCCGTCGGCAAGGGTGAGCCAGTTATGATACCGAAACGATACCATGCTGTCACCCGTTTTTTGGATCACGCGGAATTGCCCCTTTTTCAGGGCCAACTGGATCTAAGCCGGGGCGTGTCCGGTGGCGAAATTCGTGGGCCGGATCAGGCGGTCATCCAGACGGGGCAGCAGGTCCTTCACGTAAATCTGCCACTGCAGGGAGCTGCCCCGTTCAAAGAGGAGCTGATACATATCCTCAGCCGTGCGCAACTGGCACTTTTTCTTGAGCTCGTTGGAGAGGGACTGGAGCTCGCTCAGCATGATGGTGATGGCCCGCTGGCCTTCCCTGGGGAGGAAGTCGATGCGGTCCTCGCGGAGGAGGCAGTCGAAGCGCCCCAGGAGCTCGTACTGAGGATATTCTGTCTCCTTATAGACGGGGATGTTGGGGGTGCGGATGAGGCCCTTGCCCTGATCACCGAAGTCGAGCACAGGTCGGGGCATTTGACAGATTTCCCGGAAGACCTCGGTCGAGTTGCGGCGCTCGCCGGTGCGGGTATTGACGAGGGTGGCGTTGCCTTTCACGCGCCACTTTTCGCTACAGCGCTGGCAAGCCAGATACCGCCACCGGATTTCCTCCAGCCCGTCGGATTCGCCGCAGTTGGGGCACCGGAAAATGAGCCGGGTGATCTTCTGGGCGGGCCGGAAGCTGACCACCCGCCGCGGCAGGTTGTGGGGACTCTCAAGGGCCGGATCCCAGCGGATGGCACAGTCCACGGCCTCTGCTACTTCAGTATCCGTCATCTCCGGGGTAAAGCTGAGAGGCTGCCGGAATTCTACGTACACCTTCGCTGTCCGGGGATAGCTGGCCCACCGCGGTAGGGCCAGATAACCGTTGTGGATGATCACCGGGTGCACCGGCACTTTCATAACCCGGAACAGTTTTCCGGTAGAGGCCACCGTAGGCAGGGTTATGCCATCCCAGTTGCTCTCCCCCTCCGGCATGACCACGATCATCCTTTTGTCCTTCA
>JBGVTM010000193.1 GCA_041862535.1 Candidatus Neomarinimicrobiota bacterium
TTTCCCGCCTGATACTCAGCTGGTCGGCTAATGTCTACGCCAAGGTAATCACCGGTGTTCCGGTGTGTGACCTCACCGGTGGTTTCAAGTGCTGGCGCCGGGAAGTGCTGGCCAATCTGGATATCCCCTCCATCAAGTCCGAAGGATACTCCTTCCAGATCGAGACTACCTTCCGGGCTTATCACCTCGGCTATCGCATTAAGGAATCGCCCATTATATTTGTGGATCGTACGGAAGGGGCCTCTAAAATGTCCCGCCGGATTATTTTCGAGGCGGTCTGGATGGTTCCCCGGCTGCGACTCTCCCGGATCAAGAAATTCCTGTACCGGAAATTGTTCCCACCCAAAGAGGCCGAAAGTAAGACGGAGCCATGACCCTCTCCGTCGTCGTGGTCAGTTATAACGTCCGCGAGTTCGTCAAGCAGTGTCTTCTATCACTGGGCCGGGCTCACTTCGATGGTCGGGTAGAGATCATCCTGGTGGATAACAACTCTCTCGACGGCACGGTAGAAATGGTGCAACAGCGGTTCCCCCACGTTCAGGTCATTGCGAATCGGGAGAATAGGGGCTTTGCCGCCGCTGTGAATCAGGGCATCGATGCGTCCACCGGAGAGATTGTCCTGCTCCTGAATCCCGATACGATCCTGGAAGAACAAACCCTGCAGGTCCTGTCGAACTATCTGCAGGAACACCCTGACGTGGGCTGTGTGGGGCCAAAGATCCTGAACAGTGATGGCAGTCTCCAGGAAGCCTGTAAGCGCAGTTTTCCACACCCGTGGGTGGCGCTGACCAGCCTTCTGGGCCTGGCCCGGCTCTTTCCCCGCAGCCGGCTCTTCGGTCGCTATAACCTCACCTTCCTGGACCCTGATCAGTCCCATGAAGTGGATGCCGTCAGTGGCTCCTGTATGTGTATACCCCGTCGAGTAGTGAACGAAGTGGGTCTGATGGACGAATCCTTCTTCCTGTTCGGCGAAGACCTGGACTATTGCTACCGCATCCATCAGGCAGGCTATGCAGTGGTCTATCATCCGGCTACCCAGATCATCCACTATAAAGGCGAAAGTGTTAAATCCGCGCCCTTCGATAACCTGAGAATGTTTTACGAAGCTATGGTCACATTCTCGCAAAAGTATGGCTCCGTTTATGGCGGGTTGATCATGCGCACCTTTATTCGACTGGGCATATGGTTGCGGGCCTCGCTGGCTTTCTTCCGCAGCTCCCTGGCCACCCTTTCTTCCCTGATTATCGACGCCGTGGTCATCGGGAGCGCTTTCTTCGCCATGATCTGTGTCCGGTTCCTGCCCGATCCGGTTTTTCACACCAGATACATGCTCGTGCTTTATGCCCCGGTGGTGGCAGTATATATTGTGTTGTGGCTGGGTATTGGGGGGCTCTTCCAGATTTACGGACGCTACGTCCTCAGCTACAGCCGGGCTCTGGTGGCCTCCCTGGTTGGATTCCTGCTCATCGCTACCTTGACCTATCTATATCGGGAGGTGGCCTATTCCCGCTTGGTGCTGGTCTCGGCCTCAGCCCTGGTAGCGGTTCTTTTACCCGGTTGGCGGCTGGTGGTGCACTTGCGGCGGGCGACTCATAAAATCGGCGACAGCTACCGCACCCAGCGCCCTACGATCTTCTCCCGGCAAGCGGTCATTCTCGGGGCCGATGACGAGGGCCAGCGAATCGCCGGCCTCCTCCGGCGACGACCGGATACCGGAATCGACCTGCTCGGCTTCATAGAGGATACGGCCTCACCAACTCCAGGAAACGTTGATGCCCCACTGCCTATCTTAGGCCGCACTGACGAGCTGCGAGACCTGGTCGGTAAACATCATTTCCGGGAAGTGATCGTGGCGGGCAATAGCTTCACCAACCAGAGGCTGATGGCGATCCTGGAACAGACCCGCGATCTGCCGCTACTCTTCCGCATCGTGCCTCATGAAGACGAGGTAATGCTGGGGAAAGCCGAAGTGGAGTACATTGGCGATCTACCGTTCGTCAGCGTTGAGGCCTCTCTCTACCGGCGTTTTCATTTGCTGTCCAAACGCCTGTTCGATATCCTTACCTCAGCTGTCTTGCTGCTGTTGCTGCTGCCGGTTTGGCCCTTTCTACGGATTTTCTGCGGATTTGAACGCCATACCATCTGGACGGTAAAAAGCAACCTGACGAGCATACACTTGCTGCAGAATGGCGGGGCTAGACTGCGGCGGCTGCCCCTGCTGTGGTACATCTTAAAGGGCAATCTGAGCTTTGTAGGCGCTGAAATAGTACCCGGTCATGAGCCGGATCCGCACCTGCTTTTCAAGCCTGGTATGACCGGACTGGCCCGATTGCGAGAAGTGCCGGAAGAACCGGATGTAGCCCAGAGCTACCAGCACTACTACCTTCAGCACCAGTCCCTCACCTTCGACCTGGAGATACTACTGAAGGCGCTGTTTCGGATCTAGCGACTGCTAATCGTTCCTATTGGTGGAGTTGAGGCAGCATAGAGCCATTTATTTCTCTAAATTTTGAATGCTAACCGATCGAACCTTAAAACCGTGCCAATTTATGGGAGGTGTCCCATGAGAAGAGGTATCTCAAGATGTTGCCCCATCGTTCTCGCTGTTGTCTTGGCAACCTCCGCCTATTCACAGGTAGAGCGCAGGGAAATCGGCAACTTGGTGCTTGAAAATATCCCTGATATACCCCAGCAGGTGGTGGAACGAATGCTTCAGTATCAGAATGTACGCTCGGCATACTTCACGGGCTGGCAGCCCGAGGGCCAGGGCCTGTATGTAGTCACCCGCTTCGGAGAGACCAGTCAGATTCATTATGTGGAGCGACCCGGGGGTGCCCGGCAACAGCTCACTTTTTTCAACGAACCGGTCAGCGGAGCGGCTATCCGGCCGGCCGGGCCCAAAGACGGTTTCCTATTCATTAAGGATGTAGGCGGGAGCGAGTTCTACCAGATCTTCTATTTCGATATACCCACTGGCGAGTATGCTATGCTTACCGATGGGTCCTCCCGCAATGGTGCTGCCCGGTGGGCAAATAAGGGTGACCGCTTTGTCTATTTCAGCACCGCCCGCAACGGCAGAGACTGGGATCTTTATATCGCTGCCGCTGATGATCCCGATCAGACCAGGATGATCCTGGAAGCGGAAGGCACCTGGTACCCGATAGATTGGAATTCTGATGACAGCGGGCTGCTGGTGGAGCAGTACGTGTCCATCAATGAGTCCTACTTCTATATCCTCGATCTGGCCAGTGGGGAGCTTACCCGGATCAATCCCTCAGATGAGAAGATCTCCTACGGTAACGCCCGCTGGGCTATAGATGGCCGGGGGATCTATTACACATCTGATGAGAACAGCGAATACCAGAGGCTGCGCTATTACGACCTGAGCACCGGCCGGTCCACGGTGCTGACTGAGGACATAGACTGGGACGTGGAGGCTTTTGAAATCTCCCATAAAGGCGATATCCTGGCTTTCGTTACCAATGAAGATGGTATCGATAAACTGCACCTGCGGAAGATTAAGGGCTGGCGTGCCCTCAAAGTGCCGGAATTGCCGGTTGGTCTCATCGGAGGTCTGGAGTTTAGCCCGGATGACAAGGAGCTGGCCCTGACCCTCAACACCCCCCAGACTCCCAGTGATACCTATTCGCTGCATATCACGAAGCAGCAGCTGACCCGGTGGACGAATAGTGAGGTAGGGGGCCTTCAGACGGAGGACTTTGTGGTCCCCGAGCTAATTCATTATCCCACTTTCGATGCGGTTGCGGACCAACCCCGCTTGATCCCCGCCTTTTATTATAAACCGGGCTCTGTGGAGCCGCCCTACCCGGTGGTCATTTATATCCACGGCGGACCGGAAGGCCAGTACCAGCCTGGATTTTCCTCGACTTTCCAATATTGGATCAATGAGCTGGGAATCGCAGTCCTGGCACCCAATGTCCGGGGTTCGTCCGGCTACGGGAAAACCTTCGTTAAGCTGGACAACGGCTACAAGCGGGAGGATTCGGTGAGAGACATCGGTGCCCTCATGGACTGGATCGCTGAGCAGCCGGAGCTGGACAACCAGCGGGTGGCCGTCTACGGCGGCTCCTACGGTGGTTATATGGTCCTGGCTTCCATGATTCATTATAACGACCGGCTCAAGACCGGCATCGAGCTGGTGGGCGTTAGCAATTTTGTCACCTTCCTTGAGAATACCCAGGATTATCGACGGGATCTACGCCGGAAGGAATATGGTGATGAGCGTGATCCTGAAATGCGCGCGTTTTTAATCGGCATCTCGCCGACCACCAACGCCCACAAAATCACCAGGCCCATGTTCATCGCCCAGGGGCTCAACGATCCCCGGGTGCCGGCAAGCGAGTCGGTGCAGATCGTTGAGGCTATCCGTAAGAATAAAGGGCAGGTGTGGTACATGCTGGCCAAGGACGAAGGCCATGGCTTCCAGAAGAAGTCCAACAGCGACTTTTACCGACAAGCCACCGTACTCTTCTGGGAGGAGTACCTGCTGAAATAGGGGGCTGCACCCCCACCGCTCGCGATGACTTCCCTTGATCGTCATTGCGAGTCCCGACCGTCAGCGTCGGGACGTGGCAATCTCTATGGCAGAACCCGAGATTGCCACAATCCCGTCTTCGACCGTGCCCGGTGATATCGGGGATGCAAAACCTTCTGGCATTTCACCCTCTCGCAGTGATAACCTTACGTCCCGATGGCTAGCAAATACGTACTCAGTTTCGAAAAACCCCTCAAGGAGCTGGAGGAGAAGATTGAGGCCACCAAGCGCACAGCTCTGGAGCGGGGTACCGACATGAGCAAGGAGATTCAAGGTCTGGAGGCCAAGCTGGAGAAGGCTGCGGCCGACTTTTACAAGAACCTCACGCGCTGGCAGCGGGTTCAGATGGCCCGGCATCCCGAGCGGCCCTATACCCTGGATTATATCGAGCGTATCACCCGCTTCTGGTTCGAAATGCATGGTGACCGCCACTACGCCGATGACAAGTCGGTGGTCGGTGGATTGGCCGCGATTGATGCTGAAAAGGTGGTGATCATCGGTCAGCAGAAAGGGCGGGGAACCCGGGACAATCTATATCGCAATTTTGGGATGCCCAACCCGGAAGGTTACCGTAAAGCCCAGCGTCTGATGCACCTGGCTGCCAAGTTCAACCGCCCGTTGATTTCCTTCATTGATACTCCTGGTGCCTATCCCGGGCTCGGGGCCGAGGAACGCGGCCAGGCCGAGGCCATCGCCCGCAACCTGATGGTCATGTCCACCCTGCCGGTGCCTATTATTATCATCGTGATCGGGGAAGGGGCTTCCGGCGGGGCACTGGGCATGGGGGTAGGTGACCGACTCCTCATGCTGGAAAACACCTGGTTCTCCGTGATCAGCCCCGAGGGGTGTGCCTCTATTCTCTATAGGGATTCCAGCAAGGCGGAGGAGGCCGCCGATGCCATGCGGATAACCCCCAGGGATCTGGTGAAAATGGGCATCTGTGATCGTGCCCTTCCGGAGCCCCTCGGCGGTGCCCACCGGGATATGGATGCCGTGGCAGCCACCGTCAAGGCCGCCATTCTGGAGACGGTGGGGGAACTGAAGGATATCCCACCGGATGAGCTGGTGGCTTCCCGGATCAAGCGCTACGAGTGCCTCGGCCAATGGCAGGAATAAACCTGGTCCATCGGCACCGCCTGCGGGTCCTCTACGCCCATACCGACCGTATGAACGTGGTCTACTACAGCCGCTACTACGAGTATTTCGAATCGGCCCGTAGCGCTCTCCTCAGAGATATTCAATTTCCCTACCGGCAGATGGAGCGGGAAGGGATCTTCCTGCCGGTAGTGGAGAGCCATTGCCGCTACTACCGCCCCGCTACCTACGAAGACCTGCTCACTATCGAGACCCGCCTGGAAGAGGAGCCGAAGGTGAAAATCAGGCTCTCCTATCGGGTATACAAAGATGGGGAAGAGCAGCCCATCGCCGAAGGGTACACCGTTCATTCCTTCGTCAATCAGGATCGCAGGCCGGTGGAGGTGCCGGAAGCCTTCCTGGCCTGTGTCCGCAAATACGCCGGGCAGCTGCTGGAAGATTAAGGGCAACTCTGTCCCTGACAACCTTTTCCCTAAGGGAAGCGTCCAACAGTCAGGTAACCATTCGACGCTGATAAAGCCATCATAACCGCGTGGTCCGATATGATATTGCCATCGTTCGCGGCAACATATGGATATGCCATGAAATATTGCCCATCCCTCATCCTGGTCTGCTTCCTCGCAACCACATCGGCGCTCGCCGCAGACAGCCAGGATAACAATCAGCCCGCCATCGAGGCCGTCCGGGTCGTGGAAACGATCACCATCGACGGCCTGCTCCAGGAAGCGGTCTGGCAGCGCGAGGGCTACTCCCGACTGATCCAACGCGATCCCATCGAAGGTGCCGAGCCTACTGAGCTGACAGCCGTGCTTATCGCTTACAACGAAGACGGCCTCTATGTGGCCGGCACCTGCCATCACTCCGGTCCCGACTCCATCGTGGGGGGCCTGGCGCGCAGAGACGAATACGTGGAGTCCGACTGGTTCTGGTTCTGGATCGATCCCAACTACGACCGCCAGAACGGCTTCGGCTTCGCCGTCAATCCCGATGGGTCCATCATAGATCAGCGACTCTACCGGGACATTCTCAGCGATGATGATTGGGATGGCGTGTGGGAGGCCGCCGCCAAAAGCGACAGCGACCGCTGGACCTTCGAGATGCTCATACCCTTCTCTCAGCTGCGGTTCGACAAGCAGGAGACCTATACCTGGGGTGTGAATTTCAAGCGCTACATCCTCTCCAACGCCGAGCACGACTACTTCGTGATGGTTCCCAAGGATGAGAGCGGCTTTGTCTCCCGGTTCGGGCGGTTGACGGGTCTGGAAGGTATCGAACCACCGGCGCGCCTATTCGTCTCCCCTTACGCCATGGGAAAGCTCAACGACTTTCCCGGCACGAAAGGAAACCCGTTCTACCGGGACATGCGCACCGGTAGAAACCTGGGTCTGGACATCAAGTACGGCCTCACGGGTAACCTCACCCTGGACCTGGCTATCAATCCCGATTTCGGCCAGGCGGAAGTCGATCCGGCCGTTATCAACCTCTCCGCCTTCGAGACTTTCTACTCGGAAAAGCGAGCCTTCTTCCTGGAGGGATCGGACATATTCCGTTTCGGCGCTACGCCCACCGGCGGGGTCTGGGGCTGCTACTGGGCGGGTCCCAATATCTTCTACAGCCGCCGCATCGGGCGCCGACCCGCCAGCAGCCCGGTGCATGAGGGCGATGTATACGCCCCGCAACAAACCACCGTTCTGGGCGCCGCCAAAGTCAGCGGAAAAATCAGAAACTGGTCCCTGGGCA
Organism: Candidatus Neomarinimicrobiota bacterium; assembly: GCA_041862535.1. Lineage (NCBI taxonomy): Bacteria > Pseudomonadati > Fidelibacterota > Fidelibacterota bacterium. The sequence goes on from JBGVTM010000193.1 coordinate 7,391, forward strand.
GTATTAACGCCGTGACCCAGCGGGAGTACGCCCAGGTCGATTCTGAAAGTGTCCGCTTCGATGACGAAATCGAACCCGCCGCTTTTTACGGCATCTACCGCGGCATCGGCGAATTCAACGAGGGGAGACAGGGCCTGGGTTTCATCCTCACCTATGTCGATCGCAACCAGGATCTCCCCGCGCCCTGACGGATATCAATAACAACCGCGCCATGGTCGCCGGCACCGACGGTTGGTCCTTCCTCGGGGAAAACCGGAACTGGGCCTTCATCGGCCAGATGGCCTACTCCCGGGTCGACGGCACTCGGGAGCGCATCAGCCGGCTCCAGCAATCCCCCCAGCATTACTACCAGCGACCCGATTTCGAAACCGTATCCCTGGATACCAACCGCACCTTCCTCGACGGTTACATGGGACGGTTCGGCCTGCACAATATTGGCGGTAATTGGCATTTCCAGACGGCCTTGGGAATCATTTCCCCCGGCTTTGATGTCAACGATCTGGGCTATAACTCTTACGGCAACCTCATCAACATGCACGTGGTGGCTGGCTATCGGTGGCTGGAGCCGACTCCCTGGTATCGACACATCAGTCTGTACGGAATGACTTCTCGCAACTTCGATTTCGACGGTAATCGGTTGTTTGCGCAATATTATCACTCGGGAACCTTTATCACGCTGAACTACATCAGTGTCAATTGGTCGATCCAGCTCACCCCGGAAGGTCTGGACCTGTTCGGTACCCGGGGCGGTCCGATCATAGCCTACCCGGCATATGCCATTGGCTTCCTGAACGCGAGCACCGACTCGCGGAAGGCCATCATGTTAAACTGCGGCTTGGCCGGCCAGTTCATGAAAGACGGTACCTACTGGCGCGAATTCAGCATTTCCGGGGTCTTCCGGCCGACATCCTCGCTTAGGCTTACGCTCGCCACTAGTTTCTTGGACATTCTGGATCGCCGGCAATGGGTGGCAAACGAGGAGGATCCGCAGGCTACTTATGGATACCACTTCGTCTTCGCGGACATCGACCAGGATCGCGTATCCGCAACATTACGGGTGGATTGGGGTATCACACCGCAGCTTTCCCTGCAGGCGTACTTCCAGCCCTTACTCGCTGTGGGAGATTATACCAACTTCAAGGAACTGAGTCGTCCGAAATCGTATGCGTTTGATCCCTATCATTTTGATGACTCCGATGACGCCAACCCTGACTTTAACAGTAAGTACTTCAAAGCCAACGTAGTTCTGCGCTGGGAATATTTGCCGGGCTCGATCCTGTATCTGGTCTGGACCCATGATCGCACCAACTACGACCGGCCGGGCCGGTTCGATTTCGCACGCGACCTCCAATCCCTCACCAAAGAGCGAGGCGACAACATCTTCTTCGTCAAGGCTTCGTACATGCTGAGCGTATATTAAGCCCCACCATACATCCGTAGTGTAGACGCGGGACAGATGCAGCCACAAATATCAGGAGGGGAATAACAATGAGGTACATACTTCTACTCGGTATCGCTCTGGCCCCCTTGCTCGTCAGCTCACTGACCTGCACGGAAAATGACTCACCAGTGCCGATCCGCGAGATGGGGATAGCAGGCAACGGTGTCACTCTGCATATGCGCATTGCCGGTGATCCGGAATCCGGGAATGTGCTCATTGCCAACCACGGCGGACCGGGTTTGTGCAGTCATTATATGGCCAGCCTGGAACAGCTGGCGGGGGAGGATTTTGCCGTCGTCACTTATGACCAGCGTGGAACCTGCCGCTCCAGCACGCCTTCCAACGGCTACGATATGCTCAACTATATCGCGGATCTCGAAGCGGTACGTGCATCTGTCGGCATCGAGAAAGTGCACCTGCTGGGCCATTCCTGGGGCGGACTGGTCGCCATGATATACGCCGCCGTGCATCCTGAACACGTACGCTCGATTGTGCTTGCAAGTAGCGGGCCTCCTTCCTGGCAAGCGGTCCAGGCGGGCTATGAGTATAGGGCCCAACGTATCGCCGCCCTACAGCAACAGGGCCTGATTCCACAAATCATCACTGCATTGGAGGATATCCTGCCCGCCTATTTTTCCGATCCCGCCTTCGAGCTGCCCGATGAGCTTAAAGAAATGCATTACAATCCCGCCGTCGAGCAGCAGACCTTCACGACTCTCGGTGATTACGATTTCACGGCGGAGGTGGCGACGATAATTCACCCGGTACTTCTATTATGGGGGCAAGACGATCCCTTCGGCCTTTCGACCGGGCAGGCAGCGGCTTCGGCTCTATCGAGCGCCAAGGTCGAGTTCGTTCTACTCAAAGAGTGCGGACACTTCTGGCAGGAATGTCCGGACGAGTTTTTCTCCCGCATTCGGGAGTT
>JBGVTM010000194.1 GCA_041862535.1 Candidatus Neomarinimicrobiota bacterium
CGTTACCGCCCCCGAGATCATGCTTTGGTACCCTTGCTTGAGGACGCTTTGCGCACCACCCTTTCCGAGGCCGCCCTCGGTCAGTCCTGTGTGAAGCATGGGGCCGCCCTGCTGATCATCACCGCCATTTACGAACGCATAACCGGCAAATACGGCCAGCGCGGCCACCGTTATGCCCATATGGAGGTTGGCTACGCCTCCGAGAATATTCACCTGCAGGCCGTCGCCCTGGGGCTGGCTACCGTGGCGGTGGGGGCCTTCCACGACGAGCGGGTTCAGGAGCTATTGAACCTGCCCGCCAATGAGCGCACCCTGCTCATTATGCCGGTAGGCAGGCCCTATTAGCCTCGCATTCAACTGGTATCGACCTTAAACGTCACTGTCGATATAAAATAAATCCGTAAAGTTCAATCTTCCTGACAACCTCCCGGGCTTTATTCCGTCTAATGATAGATTAAGGCACACTTTGTTCGAGGGATAGCTATGCGCCGTTTACTATTTCTGATCGCATTCATTTCGGTTGTATTTGCCGATGATAAGGCTTTTAATGCCGCCGATTATAAAGCACGGGACATCTCCGCCATCAGACTTAATGAACCCCTGCGCATTGACGGCCGGCTCACCGAGCCAATTTATCAGACCCCTTCCAACCAGACCTTCATCCAGCTGGATCCGGATAATGGCGAGCCGGCCACTGAAGAGACCGAGGTATGGGTCGCTTACGACGATGGCGCCTTGTATATCGGGGCCCGAATGTGGGATGATCAACCGGACTCCATTGTGGCACTTATGGGCCGCAGGGATGCCAACTTCAATACCGATTTTTTCCTGGCCCTCATCGATGCCTATCACGATAAGCGCTCCGGCTTCTTTTTTGGCATCAATCCATCCGGTGCCATTCAGGATGGTACCTTTTACAATGACAGCTGGAGTGATGATTCCTGGGATGGGGTCTGGGACGGGAAAACGGCCATTGACGAAAACGGCTGGACGGCGGAAATGCGGATCCCATTTTCACAGCTGCGCTTCAACCAACAAAAGGAGTATGTCTGGGGAATTCTACTCGCAAGGATAATCCAAAGAAGAAATGAGACCGATCTATTTACCTACATTGAGCGGGGCGAAAGCGGCGTGGTTTCCCACGCGGCCACGTTGAGAGGAATCGAGGATATTCAACCCCCTGAACGCCGGGAGTTCACCCCTTATGTCACCTCCGGCTACAGCTCCCTCCCTTCCGAAAAGGATAATCCCTTCTTGAAAGGCCGCGATACCAACCTGAAGCTGGGGACGGACTTGAAGATGGGTATCGGCAGCAACATCACCGTCGATGCCACCATCAACCCGGATTTCGGCCAGGTGGAAGTGGACCCCTCAGTGATCAATCTTTCCGCTTATGAGACATATTACCAGGAAAAGCGGCCATTTTTTGTGGAAGGAGCGAGCATATTCTCCTTCGGGACCCACGGCCCCACCAGCCGCTGGGGTTTTAATTCCTACGAGCCCGACTTTTTTTACAGCCGGCGCATCGGACGACCGCCCCAGTGTGAGGTCGATACCGAGGGCTGGGTCGACATGCCCACCGCTAGCTCCATCCTGGGGGCCGCGAAGATCAGCGGCAAGCTCAACGGCGATTGGTCCCTCGGCGGATTGTCAGCCCTGACGAACCGTGAGTTCGCCCAGATCAATGAGGAGGGTAATGTTCGCTCTCAGGAAGTCGAGCCCCTGACATCCTACAACCTGGTCCGCACCCAGAAGGAGTTCAACGACGGTCGGCAAGGCCTGGGAGTGCTGGGGACCTACGTCTACCGGCACTTCGACGATCCAGCCTTGCGGGATGTGCTTGCGGATAATGCTCTGGTCTTTGGAATCGACGGCTGGACTTTCATTGGCCCAGAAAAAGAGTGGGCCATCGGCGGCTGGGGCGGTTTCTCCAGGGTCGCGGGAGCCGAAAACCGGATGATCGACCTGCAGCATAGTTCCATTCACTACTTCCAGCGGCCGGACGCGGAACATGTAGCCGTAGACTCGGCCATGACCGCGATGATGGGCTATGCCAGCCGCTTCACACTTAACCGGGAAACGGGGCATCTCATCCTCAACGCCGCCCTGGGGCTCGTCTCACCCGGATTCGAAAGCAACGATATGGGGCTGCACTTTGGAACCGACCGCATCAATAAACACCTTGGCATCGGATATAATTGGTACGATCCGGGTAAGGTCTTCCGTCGAGCCCAGCTGATCACTGCCTACATGAGCAATCACAACTTCGGGGGAGCCAAAATAAATGAAATGGTGTTCCTGTTTGGCTATGCGCAGCTGCTGAACTATTGGGGTTTCGAGGCTATTACAGGCTGGGGTCCCCGCACGCTCAGTGACACCCACTTGAGAGGGGGACCAATGGTAGTGTCGATGGCAGGCTGGTTCGTGGACTTCAATATCAACACTGATAATCGAAAAAATATTGTCGCTAACATTTATAGCGAAATAAATCACAGAGAGATGGGTAGTTGGTCTTATAACGTCAGCGGCAATCTTGAAATAAAAATGGGGACCCGACTTAATCTAAGAATCGGTCCGCATTATTCCACCAACAGAACCATCGACCAATTCATTGATATAATTGAAGATGATAACGCCACGGCCATGTACGGCAATCGTTACGTAATGGCGCAAATTGATCAGAAAACCATCTCCGCCGATTTGCGTATCGATTATACTTTCACCCCCCGGCTGTCTCTCCAGGCCTACTTCCAGCCATTTATAGCCGTGGGCTCCTATTCCCACTTCAAGGAATTCAAGCGCCCGAAGTCTTATGACTTCCTGGAATACGGCCAGGAAGGATCCACTATTGACCGGGATGACGAAAGCGGCGAATACATTATCGATCCTACCGGTGGCGACGATAGCAATGTCTTCTATATTGAGTATCCCGACTTCAATTTCAAAGCCCTGGTAGGGACCGCCGTGCTGCGCTGGGAATTCACACCCGGGTCCACACTCTATCTCGTCTGGACCCGCAACGGCTATGACGAACGGAATCCGGGTGATTTCCAATTTGGCCGGGACTTATCCGATCTGTTTGGGGCCACGGCCGACAACATCTTTGCCATCAAAGTTGCCTATTGGATCGGTCGGTAGCTTCAGTTTCTAATCAACAGGATTCTTTTTATATTACGGACGATCAGATGATCTCCCAGCCTCGATTATGCACCTTCATGTATCCCCTGGTGATGCTTCTATTAGGGCTTGTTGCCACCTCGCCCATTCCCCTTGGCGCCCAGTCCTCCGGGTCGACTCAGGTGTCGGAGATTCTGGGAAATCTCCGGGAGCGGTTCAGTCGCATTGAGGACTACCAGGTCGATCTGAAGGTCAGCCTCGATCTGCCAATGCTACGCATGCCCCGCAAGGAAATGACCTTCACCTTCAAGCAGCCGGACAAAATCCGCTTGAAGGCGAGAGGGTTCGCCATGGTTCCCCGGCGGGGCATGTTCCTTTCGCCTGATTCTCTCCTGCAGGGCCTGGAAGACCTATACGTGGCCGGTGATACTATCCTGAATGGGCACCCCTGCCTCATCCTCCAGGGAGCCCAGGAAGGACCTGATGACCTCACACTTGCGGCACAAGTGTTCATCGACCGGGAGCTGTGGCTCGTACGGGGCGTTACAACCTTCATGGAAAATAACCAGGTATTCCATCTCCAGACGGAGTACGTGGAAGTGGCACCCGGTATTCACCTGCCCAGGGAGACCCACCTACGGTTTCAGCTGAGCGAAAATTTCCTCCGAGCGAGACACTTCGATCCCGATGAACCCCAGCTACCGCTACCAGAAAGTGAAGAGATGGCCGATGTAGCTGAGGCCAAACGCGATTATCTTTTCGGCGTTAATAACGCGCGACCGGAAGGTAAGGTGATAGTCGGTGAGGCATCCATCGTATTCTCCAACTACCGGGTCAATCACAGTATTCCCGACAGTTATTTTGAAGCGGACGATCCCCCTCCGGACTAGTTATTACCAGGTACGAGCCGGCTGACGCTACTCTACAGCCGAATCCCATACTTATAATCTATATCCAAGACCAATCGCTGCCAGCCAGCCGCGATTGGATTCCCTGCAGTTAACTTTTTTGATAGCCTTCCCTTCGAGTTAAACTAAGATGCTGCTAAAAGCAGATGCGCCATAAGTAGGTGCTATCAGCAGATTATCGAGCTATGACCTGGATTCAGTGTCAGCCAGTCCTGCCGGAAGCTAAAGTTGTCCATGATACCAGCTCTGCAGGAGAGCCTTTCTAAAATCTTAAAATGTGTCTCACAACTACAACCCCTCCCAAATGTAGGAGTA
>JBGVTM010000195.1 GCA_041862535.1 Candidatus Neomarinimicrobiota bacterium
TAAAGCCCAGAGGGATAGAGCATTAGCACATTCGGATGCAGCCTACTTCAATAATCCACAAGCTCTTTACAAGCGTTATCCCTTGAGCACGAAAGATATTGATGGTCTCATGGATACAGTGAGCGAAATTCTAAGACAGCAGGACCTTTTTTTTATTAGGAGGAAATATTTTAGAGATGGAAGTTAAAAGTGCGCACAATGTTGATTTGATTTTACGATTAGCTCGAGCGTTTCATCGAGCACGGAAGGATAAGCAATTGATCGAGAGAGGATTCAAGCCTGTGGACTATCTATATGACGATAATGAGCATGAATTTTAATTTACTTGAGCGTTGCGATAACAGGAATTGGCACTCATAACCTTGCAATGCAGCGGACGTAGTAAAGCGCACTACTGATTCCACCTGTTAGGCGACAATAGGGGAGCTAATAATGAAAATCGTAGTTCAAATGGGACCTGATGAGGCCGAGTTGGCGCTCAACAAACTAAAAGAAGAAGATTTTATCATCGACAAAGATACCTATTATTACATTAGAGATGAGATCTTCATTAAGGATATGGAGAATTTTATTCATAGAGTAGCACCGGGAAAGTGGCAAGAAACGGGTAATCTGGAAGGGGCTGAAAAGGTCAGGAGATGGTTTTCCAACGAGGATCTCATCAACAAGTATTACCGTGAGTACAACAAGCTCCGACAAAGATTTTTCTTACATAACAACGCAATATACACCTACGAGTTTCTCGGTTTCATGAATGTGGCCAACGAGATCCAGCTAATAAAATTAGACATGCAGGATATTGCCAACTTGTTGAACCAATTAACAGAGAAGCCACTCAGAAAGCTACTCCGAAAATTTAGTGTCCCCTAACGAGCGACTATGGCCATTGACGACATGGATATCCCGGGATTCCGGCTCCATCCGTTAAAGGGGGAGTATAAATGTTTGTGGGCGATAAACATGAGCGGAAACTGGCGCGTGACCTTTCGATTACATGAAAGTAACGTTTACGACGTTAATTATGAGAACTACAATTAATGAGGATGCATAACCCGCCCCATCCGGGCGAATTTATCCGGGAGGTCTACCTGGAGCCGTTCGGTATAAGCACCCGCCGCGTCGCTGAAAAGCTTAAGGTTTCGCCTTCGACGTTTAACCGCCTGATTAACGGCGAAAGCAATGTCAGCCCTGAGATGGCGTTGCGGCTGTCGAAAACCCTGGGTCGCTCGGCCGAGAGCTGGCTCGCCCTGCAGGACAACTATGACCTGTGGCGTGCCAGGAGCCAGGTTGACTTGAAGGCCGTAGAGAAACTGGAAATTTCGGTTGCCTGACAAGTTGTTTGAGCGGAAGCTTTAAAGATGATTAAAAAAGTCGTCACCAAGCGCAGCCTGAGCAAAGCATCATCTATAAAAGAAGACCTGGCATTCTGGTTGAAAAAAAGCCCCAAGGAACGAGTTGCAGCCGTAGATTATCTCAGGACCCAATACCATGGAAGTTCAATCCGACTTCAGAGAACTGCTCGCGTTATTCAACGAACAAAAGGTTGATTACCTGATCGTGGGGGCCTATGCCCTGGCCTTTCATGGTGCACCGCGGTATACGGGTGATATGGATATTCTGGTTAAACCGGGCTCATCGAATGCTAAACGAATTCTGGCAGCTTTGAAAGACTTCGGTTTCGGATCGGTTGGCTTGAAACCGGAGGATTTTGAGAGCCCGGATAAGGTCATACAGCTGGGCGTCCCACCAGTCAGGGTGGACCTGCTCACGTCAATTACCGGGGTTTCGTGGGAAGAGGCTTTCTCAGGAAGGGTTAAAGACACATACGGCGAGGTTCCCGTTCATTATATTGGCCGTGAACAGTTTATATTGAATAAACGTGAGTTAGGAAGGAAAAAGGATCTTGCTGATCTTGAAGCCTTAGGTGAATAATGAGGTTTCAGTAAAAGCTACCGCTGAGCCACTCCTCAGAGCATCCGCCACACTAGCTAACTGCCATTTTCCCCGCTGAAGCTTCGCCACTACCTACAAATCATGCTAAATTTCCGCTGACTGTTTAGCCGCCTTGACCGGTGGCAGGGCTGCCGCACAAGGAAGGATTAATTACGAATGGAAGCAGAGACCCTCAAGCTTGTTGAAGATTTATATCCGCGCCTGAAGGAGGCCGTGAAGCAGGCCCGGAAGCGGCTGGGCCGCCCCCTGGCGTTCACCGAAAAGATTTTATTCGGGCACCTTTCCGAAGGAGTTGGCAAAAAGCCCCCGGAGCGGAGTGTCTCTTACGTCAACCTGCGGCCTGACCGGGTAGCTCTCCAGGACGCTACCGCCCAGATGGCCCTATTGCAGTTCATGCGCAGCGGGCGCAGCACCACCGCGGTGCCGACCACCGTTCACTGCGACCACCTCATTCGCGCTCAAACCGGCGCCAGCGCCGACCTACCCAATGCCCTGACCGAGAACGAAGAGGTCTACGCCTTCCTCAAAAGTGTGTCCAACAAGTACGGGATTGGATTCTGGCGGCCCGGGGCCGGGATTATCCACCAGGTGGTATTCGAGAACTATGCTTTCCCGGGCGGGCTGATGATCGGGACGGACTCGCACACCCCCAATGCCGGCGGGCTGGGGATGCTGGCTGTCGGTGTAGGTGGTGCTGACGCAGTGGACGTCATGGCTGATCTGCCCTGGGAGTTGAAGTGGCCGGGGCTGATCGGGGTGCATCTTACCGGCAGTTTAGGTGGCTGGACGGCGCCCAAGGACGTGATCCTGAAGCTGGCCGGACTGCTGACCGTGAAGGGGGGCACCGGCAAGATCGTGGAGTACTTCGGTCCCGGCGCGCGCTCCATCAGCGCCACCGGCAAAGGAACTATCACCAACATGGGCGCCGAGATCGGGGCCACCACCTCCGTTTTCCCCTACGACGAGCGCATGTCAGTCTATTTGCGCGCCACCGGGCGGGCCGAGGTAGCCGACCGGGCCGACCGGCACCGCGAGTACCTGCAGGCCGATCCTGAAGCGGAGCATCACCCGGATGAGGTCTACGATGAGATCATCGAGATTAATCTTTCGGCCCTGGAGCCGCACCTCGTGGGTCCCTTTACGCCGGACCTGGCCCGGCCCATCTCCCAGATGGCTCAAGCAGTGCAAGCGAACGACTATCCGGATGAGATCAAGGTGGCCCTTATCGGCAGCTGTACCAACTCATCGTACGAGGATATCAGCCGGGCCGCCCACGTGGCGAATCAGGCCCTGGCGGCAGGACTGAAAGCCCGCACCGGCTTCATGATCACACCCGGTTCCGAGCAGATCCGGGCTACCATTGAGCGCGATGGGCAGCTGGACACCCTCACCAAGATCGGTGGACTTGTCCTGGCCAACGCCTGTGGGCCCTGCATCGGGCAGTGGAATCGGACGGATGTTCCGAAGGGAGAGAAGAATACAATTGTGACCTCGTTCAACCGTAATTTTGCGCGGCGGAACGACGGCAATCCCGACACGCTGGCCTTCATTGCCAGCCCGGAGATCGTGACGGCCCTGGCGCTGGCGGGCCGGCTCTCGTTCAATCCCCTTACTGATCCCCTGTCCGATGAAAAGGGCGGGTTGAAATTAGCCCCGCCCGAAGGCGATGAATTGCCAACGGCCGGATTCGATCCCGGTCAGGCGGGATACGAACCGCCTGTCGAGGATGGCACGAAGATTCACATTGCCATCAAGCCGGACAGCGAACGCCTTCAACTATTGGAGCCGTTTTCGGCCTGGGAAGGATCGGACCTGGAGGACTTACAGTTACTGGCGAAGGTGAAGGGGAAGTGCACCACCGACCACATTTCACCGGCGGGTCCATGGCTCCGATTCAGGGGACACCTGGATAACATCAGCAACAACCTGTTCTCCGGCGTGACCAATGCCTACAGTGGTGAAATCGGTGTAGGTAAGAATCTGGTCACCGGTGAGGAGGGTGCCAAGCTCAGCGACATTGCCCGCAGCTACAAGGCTAATAGCATTGGCTGGGTGGTTATTGGCGAAGATAATTATGGTGAGGGATCCAGCCGGGAGCACGCCGCCATGGAGCCCAGACACCTGGGAGCCCGGGCGATCATTGTGAAGAGTTTCGCCCGTATTCACGAGACCAATCTCAAGAAGCAGGGCGTGCTACCCCTCACCTTTACTGATCCTGCCGACTATGACAAAATCCGGGTTGACGACCGTATCTCTATCAGAGGCCTGACTGAATTGGTCCCGGGCTCACAGGTGACAATGGTGCTGCACCATAAAGACGGCAGCGAAGAGACAGTGACCCTTCAGCACACGCTCAGTGAGGTTCAAATTGAGTGGTTCAGGGGCGGGTCAGCGCTGAATGTGATCGCAGCACAGGCGGGCGAGTAAGAGGCCGGTTTTAAGCCACTGCCGGGAGCGCCGAGGGTTACATTTATAGCGCCAGACATCATTGCATAGTGCAATCAAAACGGCGTTGGGTTGAATTTTTCAGTACCAGGCCCTAGTTAGCTATTTGTTGTTTGAGTCTTGCAACTGCGAACCTTCTGATGTATAATGCGTAGAATTTCTTTTTGAGTCCAAGTAGTTCATTTTTTACGCCTTTTGCAGAGAGTTATGAGCCTTAAGAAAACCATGTACGTTTCCATTTCAACCTACCTGATCCTTGTGCTGGCCTGGCTGCTTGCAGTACCTGCCGGTGCCCAATTGCGAACGAGCGATCTTCCGAAAGAGGTCCTGGAAGAGTTGAAGTTCCGTGGAATTGCGATTGAGCAGATCCTTTTGCAAGCTGAGAGTCTGGGAATTGATTTAAGTAATCCCCAACGTGCAGCTCTTAGAGCGCGACAACTGGGTGTGCCGGAATCACAAATCCAGGAAATGCTGCGTGTGGCGAATGAAATCCAGCGGGTCCGGGCAAGTCTGTCAACAGCTCCCGGCCGTTTTGAGAGGTCAGGAGAGGCCTTCCCGAGCCTTAGCCAACCTCGTCGCACAACTGAAGCGAAAATGCTACCTGCAGTTGATACTACCGCCGTAGATACCCTGGAATTAGTCCCCGGGCGTGAAAAGCTCATGCGTCCCTTGTACTTTGGATATGATATGTTCAAACAGATGCCGGAAGCCTTTGAACCCAGTCCGGTGGGCCCGGTAGATGAGGCGTATCTGGTTGGGCCCGGGGATGAGCTGCGGCTCACGGTGTGGGGGGCAGCTGAGTTTCAGTACGATCTTCAGGTCGACCGCGAGGGGCGAGTATACGTTTCTAATGTAGGCCAGTTCATGGTGGCAGGCAAACGCCTTGACCGTTTACGTCGGGACATGAAACGCTGGCTCTCCAGGACATATGCCGGTCTTGAAACCGATCCGCCAACAGTCTTTATGGATATTACCATCACCCGCCTGCGTCCGATCAAAGTGTTTATTCTTGGAGAGTTGGCCCGTCCGGGCGGTTATTCGCTGAACAGTTACTCGACCATATTCAATGCTCTATACGGCGTGGGCGGTCCGCTCACGCGCGGCAGTTTGCGCGATATCCAGGTCATTCGAGAAGGCAAGGTTCTTGCCAAGGTAGATTTTTACAATTATCTGCTGAAGGGATACGATCCAAATCCGGTACAGCTGCAAGATAACGACCACATTTTTATCCCTCTGCGTGGTAAAACCGTTGCCATCTCTGGAGAGGTCAAACGTCCGGCCATTTACGAGCTCAAGCAGCGAGAACATTTCACACAGCTGCTGGAATATGTTGGTGGTCTCACTGCCAACGCTTACGTGAAACGGGTGCAAATCGAACGAATCGTGCCCTTTGAGAAGCGTAACGATCCCTCCATTGCCCGCGAGGTTCTTGACGTCGATTTAGAACCGGTATTGGCGGGGGAAAGAAATATCCAGCTTTTCGATAGTGATAGTATTCGTGTTTTTTCAATCCTGAGTATTCTCGAAAATGCTGTCAGTATTTTTGGAGCGGTTAAGCAGCCTGGACGTTATGAGCTGAATGAATCCGTGCTGACCATCCGGGATCTAATTATGAAAGCTGACAGCCTGACAGGAGATGCCTACCTGGGGAAAGCGGATCTAGTGAGGACCAGGGATGATTCCACGGAGGTCTTCATTTCCATCAATCTTGAAGGAGTGCTGGGGGACCAACCGACCCAGAATTTGCCCTTGCTGCCACGTGATCGGGTTTTGATTTACTCTGTTCAAGACTTGGAGGAAATCTATCAGGTGGAAATTGTTGGTCAAGTGCGCAATCCTGGCGTCTATGCCTGGCGGGACAGCATGACCGTATACGATCTCCTTTTCCAAGGTGGTGGACTGCTTGACGAGCAGTATCTGAAGGATGTATTTCTTGAACGGGCAGATCTATTCAGAAAGGCGCCTAACAGCACGGGTGAGATTATTATCCCTTTCCACCTGGGGACTGTCCTTGAGGGACGGGAAATGGCTTCCGAGCTCCTACAACCCAACGATCGAATCCGCATATACACGGTTTATGTGGAAGAGATTATGGATAGATATGTGAACATTCACGGTGCGGTAAAGGCACCAGGTCAATATTCCCTGCAGAGAAACATGACAGTGGAAGATCTTATTCTGCAGGCTGGTGGTTTCACCGAAGATGCCTACCTGGTTGAAGCGCAGTTAAGTCGGGTGGTGAAGGGCGGTAATTCACCCGGGGAAAAGGCAATCCAGCTGATGGTTCCCCTGACAAGTAAGAGACTCGGGGAGGTCAGCTTTGCCCTTAAAGATACCACCCTGGCTCTGCAACAGGCGCGCAAGGTACCCCTCAATCATCGGGATATCGTCTACATTCGAACTGACCCGGACTATACTTACCAAGATACAGTCACTGTCACCGGTGAGGTCAGATTCCCCGGTCAATATACCCTTTTAAAGGAGAACGAAACGCTATCCAATGTTATCAAGCGCGCAGGCAGTGTATTGCCTACCGGTTATGCCAGGGGTGGTCGTCTTATGCGCGGAAAAGAGCGGGTGGTAATTGATCTTGCCGATGCCATTGAGGGTAAAAAGCGGGCAGATGTAACTCTGTTGCCCGGTGACGAAATTATTATTCCTCCCAAACCCAATACTGTAGCTGTGCGCGGCAATGTTGCTATTGAAGGTTTGATTAAGTACGCGCCGGGTAGGCGCCTTTCCTATTACCTTGAGCAGGGGGGAGGGACAGGCGAGAAAACCGAGAGTGTGTTCCTTACTCAAGCATCCGGTGCGACTTTCAAAATACGCAAAATCATGTGGCTTTTTCGCAGGAACCCGGTGGTGGATGATGGAGCTATTATAACCGTTACGAAGAAACCGGAAGAAGAAGAGAGGGCAAAGACTGATATAGGTAGGACCATTACCGATGTCTTTGCGCTTCTCTCAAGTGTGATCACAGTCATCGTTCTGGCTCAACGGATTAATCCGTAGAGTTTGCCCTGTCATTCGCAGCTTCGGCGTAGGTCACCGCAGGTCATGAGGCCGTTGGAATGGTAACCTTATTTTTTGCTTTCCTGGGCTGATTCATGGTTGGCTAACCTGTCGAGCCTTCGTTTTTGTAAGTTGTTCGGGCCCAGATTTCCTGCCAATCATCGAGTGGTATCATATCGGCATAGTCTTTAGAGAGGAGTAGTAGTAGTGAAAGGGATCATTTTAGCGGGTGGAGCGGGAACTCGTTTATATCCCCTTTCTACGGCGGTGTGCAAGCAGCTGCTCCCGGTAAATGACAAGCCCATGATTTACTATCCCCTCTCCACGCTGATGTTGGCTGGTCTGCGGGATATATTGATCATTTCCACGCCCCACGACTTGCCGCGGTTTGAGCAGATCCTGGGGGATGGCTCTCGACTGGGTGTGAGCTTCAGTTACGAGGAGCAGCCCCGGCCGGAGGGTATCGCCCAGGCGTTTATTGTAGGCGAGTCTTTCATTGCCGGGAGTCCGGTCTGTTTGATTCTGGGTGATAATGTATTTTACGGTACCGGATACATCGAGCAGCTGCGGAAGGCAGTTGCCCAGGATCGGGGGGCCACGATATTTGCATATCCGGTTCGTGATCCCCAGCGTTATGGCATAGTAACGTTCGATGCCGGGGGCAAAGCCCTGAGTATTGAGGAGAAGCCGCAGCGGCCGCGCTCGAATTACGCTGTGCCGGGACTGTATTTTTATGACCAGCGGGTGGTGGAATTTGCGAAGGGTCTGAAACCTTCCGACCGGGGTGAATTAGAAATCACCGACATAAATAAGATCTATCTGGAACTTGGCGAGCTTCAGGTGCTGCGATTCAGCCGCGGTATTGCGTGGCTGGATATGGGTACTCACCAGAGCCTATTGGAAGCGAGCAATTTCATCGAGGCCATCGAATCGCGCCAGGGGCTGAAGATCGGCTGTATTGAAGAAGTGGCGTTTCATATGGGGTATATTGATGCCGCTCGGCTGGAAGAGATTATTCAAGACACTCCCGCCAGCCAGTACCGGGATTACCTTCAGCACGTCTTGCAGGAGGCCCATCAGCTAAGAGATTAACAGCTGGAGCACTCCGCCTGGTTTGGTCCTTCTCGTCAATAAAAATATTTAGCCTGGCCTGAGTGCTGGCCTTTGTGATCCCCAGCATTCACACCAGGTGTAGAGATAACCAACCTTCTGGAGAAGGATCAGCGCTAAAGAAGGGTGATTATCGTCCCTTTTTAGAGCGGGCTCTAGAGCGATAATTCCAGCAAGTTTTCGGAACTATTCCAAGACGGTGATACGGTGATCTTTTCACCGAGCTTAATATCATAGTGTTCGATTAACGGTTTGGCGTTAATGCGATAGGTCGACTTACTCTTGCCAACAGCGCGGATTTTGAAGGCAGCTTTAGTCTTGTATTTTTTCGGCTGCAACCCAACTTTCTTGGAGGATGGATCGTAGTAGAGTTCCAGGTGGGTAGCCCCTTTCAAATATTGTTCGTAAGCCGCCGAATTTAGGGAAATCTGACCTCCTTTCAGTACTTTTGCTACCGGAGGTTTTTGAGTGACTTTACCCTTCTTTACTGGTACAAACTTCTCGTACGACATGATTTTATTACCCCTACTTTTGTTGTGGTTCTCACTGCTATTTTACTGAAGGATATGAGAAAATGCAACGCTTTGATGATTTCAAGAAAATGGATTTTGAGTAGATAGTAATCGTGCTCGAGCAGGTTGTTTATAGCGTTATGTTACTGAATAATGATCCTTATGCCGGGTAATGGTAATTTCTGTTAACAGGCAAAGTATTCAAAAGATAAGATTATGATACCTAGAGTGTTTCTTTAAGAAACTCAGTAACAGGGTAGCCGCACTGTTGACGGCAGCTGTCCAGCTCTCAATTATGACCAACAAAATGGCATTCGATCTGCCGGAACCTTTCTCTTTTATGACTAATTTCGGTGCTAGACAGTAGAAATGATTGTTCAAAAAATCCTACCGCGTAGTCATACTTTTCATCACTTCAGGTGGGAAAGCGCCTGTTCAGCAATCTCACATAATAGGTCTATTCATAGTTATTAGTTGCACGTTGATCGTTTTTCATTGCAGCAATCCTCATAAACAGACTGACAGTATTCAGGCTTAGGTAAACAAGCTTCCACAATTTATGTCGCTTGGCCGTGGTCTATACATAGGCTATACTCTTTCTTCTTATAAATAATGGGAAGAAAGCGCTTGGCGTTGGTATGGGATCAAATCCCCATAATTAGCCTAGATTCATTCCTATCTGTAACGGACAGCTCGGATTACAGGAGGAATAAATCAGTCTTCGAGGAAGAGAGCTTTATCCAGGCTGGCGAAAAATCTTTGAAAGAACTCGGGATCCTCGATAGGTCCGGCCTCCTCAACTTGTCCCCCTCTCTCGCGCTGGCCGCTGCCACTCACTCGCACTCGTGTCACATTAGGGCCAACGGATTCAATATTGAGCGTCACCTTGTATTGATAAACTGCTGGGCCATCACGGTCACCATTATGGTGGTAAACGTGTGTCGGGCCGCGGTCCCGGTCACTGTCACGACCGTCATCATCGCCGCCGCGGGTTAACAGCCAGACAATGCCGGCTACGATAGCAACGATAATGGTGATACCTAAAACCTTCTGCCAGGTGGGCACTTCCGCTGTGCGAGGTGGCTCCTTTGCTAACGGCGCTTCCTCGCCTTCGGTCGACCGACTGGCGACAACCAGACCTATGTTACTATCAATGACATCAATGGTGTAGCGTAGGTCCTGGAGCACGTTGATAGAGCCTTTGAGCACCTTATCATACTCGGCTTGAACAATTCGGGTTTCCATGCTGCGGGCCTCGGTCACCGATACAGGGGGCCGCCGGGGCATGCAGCCCGCCACCAAGAAGATGACGAGATATAGCCGCAGAAAAATACCGGCTACTCTAGCCAGGGAAGTATGTGGACTGACAAGACTGGTCATTTAGAACTCCGTACTGTGATAAGTGTATTCCTTCACTCTTTCGTTTTCGTCGAAGGTGATGAGAACGGTGAGCGTGCGCTGGGTTGATTGGGCCGAGGTCCAGAAGAGGAAAAAGCTTGAAGCGGACTGCTTGGACACCTTGTCATAGGTCCATACTTCAAGGCCGGTGGCATCCTTGGAAATAATGTTTGGAGCACCGAGGGCGGCCTGCACCTCAGCCTTGCTCATGCCCTGATGGAGCGAAGCTTGCACCGTCCCCAGGGTGAGGCCCTCTGTCGCGCTCTGAGACGCACAGCCCATTAGAAACAGTAACAGGACCCAGTTTAATCTTGAGAAGTTCTTCATTTGATTCACTCTCAGTTTAATTAAAGGACATACGGTTTGAATATAACCCTATATATGCCATAAGCGTAGATCAAAGGCGATAAATGACTCTTACAACTTCCTATCTTCAACGGCGAGGAGGGTCGATAACTACCTCACGACGGAAGGTCATGGTGTCACCAGGCTGAGTTGTCAGCTTATCCCCGTCGAAGTTCCCTGGGATCGATGGGCAGGCGGCGAATGCGTTTCCCGGTGGCCGCGTGAATGGCGTTTACCAGTGCCGGTGGGGTTGGGGGCAGCGGCGGCTCGCCCACCCCCGTGGGGGGTTCCGCACTGGGAACGGTGTAGGTTTCCACTTCCGGCATTTCTCTCATAGTCAGCAGCTTATAGTTATGGAAATTGCTTTGTTGAACGTACCCATTTTCAAGGGTAATGGCCCCGTACAAGGCAGCGGTGAGCCCCAGGACGATGCCGCCTTCCGCCTGGGCGCGTACACCGTCGGGATTGATAACGGTGCCGCAGTCGATAGCACATACCATTTTATGGATCTTGAGATTGCCCTGCCGGTCAAGGGAGATTTCGGCGACGATGGCCGCGTAGCTTCGGAAGCAGGCATGGACGGCAATGCCCCGGTAGCGGCCTTTGGGCAGGTGCTGGCCCCAGCCGGCTTTTTCGGCTGCCAGATCCAGGACGCCCAGGTGGCGGGGGTGGTCCTTCAATAGCTTCCGGCGGAGCTCATAGGGATCCTTATCCGCGGCGGCAGCCAGCTCATCGAGGAAGCATTCGTTGACAAAAGCGTTTTGCGAATTAGCTACGGAACGCCAGTAGCCGGTAGGAACGGGGATGTCGGACATGACGTAGTCCACGTGGATATTAGGTATGTCATAGGGCAGGTCCACCGCGCCGCCGGTGATATCCACAGAGCTGTCGGGGCCGGATATGCGGTGGCTCCAGGCCACGGGCTGACCTTCCCGGTCCAGACCGCCCTGGAGCTGGTGGTAGGTGGCAGGACGGTAGCCGCCGTGCTGGATATCCTCATCCCGCATCCGGACGACCTTTACCGGTGCGTTGATGGTCTTAGCGACTTCGACGGCATCCCTGACAAAGTCATCTTTATGCCGCCGTCCGAAAGCGCCGCCTATCCAGAGAGTGTGCACTTTCACGGCATCAGCGGGCAGTCCGGTGATTTCCATGGCCGCTTCCTGGGCGGCAGCGGGATTCTGGGTTGGGACCCAGATCTCGCACCCGCTATTCCGTACCCGGGCGGTGCAGTTCATGGGTTCCATGGTGGCGTGATCCAGGTAGGGCCCTTCATAGGCCGCCTCCAGTTTTTGGGCAGCCTTATTCAAAGCCGCCGGGGCATTGCCGTCATCGCGCAAGACTTTGCCGGGTGCTTGAGCGGCCTTTTTCAGCATTTGGGAGATGTGCTCACTATTGAGATTGGCACCGGGGCCTTCATCCCAGGTGATCTTTAATGCTTTGCGTCCCTGGAGGGCGGCCCAGGTGTCGTTGGCCACGACGGCCACGCCGCTGGAGATTCGGGTCACCTGGCGGACCCCGGTAACGGCCTTTGCTGCGGAGGCATCGTAGCTGGTAACCTCACCGCCGAAGACCGGGCAGCGGGCCACAACGGCAGTCAACATACCGGGCAGATTGAAGTCATACCCGTAAATGGCACTGCCGTCGACCTTACTGGCCGCATCCAGACTTTTAAGAGGCTTGCCAATGATTTTGAAGTCTTTGGGGTCTTTCAGGGCCACTTCTTCCGGTATGGGCAGGCGAGCGGCTGTTTCCACGAGCTGGCCGTAGGTCAGCCT
>JBGVTM010000196.1 GCA_041862535.1 Candidatus Neomarinimicrobiota bacterium
GTTTGAAGATATCGGCAACGTCAACTCCCGGGTTTATCACCTTGATTTCATTTTCGTCCCGCCCGATCAGGTCGGCCAATTTTTTCCGGGAATGCTGTGAGACCACAACGTAGGTCACAGCCGGCCAAGGAATGCGCAGCAGATCCCAGGGATAGCCCGGGTGAAAATCCGGGATATAGAGCGGATCCTGCCAGGCCAGGTCGTGGCACCAGGCAATGAGGCACACCGCCCGTTCCTCCGCTAAGGCATGCAATGCCGCCGTCAGCGGAAAATTCTTATGCAGGGTAACGGCGTTATGAACCACGCCTAGATCAACTTCTGACAGCAACGGACGCAACTTTGAGATCAGATAATCCTTAAGGGCGGTGAACTGTGGTGTTACTTCGCCCTGAGCCAGGGCTTCGCCCACTGCGAGCACATCGGGGTGCCGGGAGTCGAGCTCCGGTATCTGGGTAAAGCTGACTTGAGGGTGGAACTGGCTGCCCCGCCCGGCAATGACCCGTACGTCGTAGCCGGCTTGAGCGAGCAGCCGAGCGTGATGGTAGATGGTCGTCTCAACACCACCAACGCCAGGCGGGCCGGCGTAGTGCAGGATAGCAAGAGTGGTTGGCGTTCCGGCTTTCACATCCCCAGACAATCGATCATCAGCGAAAATAGTTTGTGCCTTAACGTGCTATAAGAATAATACCGGCGACCTAATTCATAGTTCTTCTCCACCATCTCCGAAACTAATTCGCTGTTGGTCAGTATTTCACGGGTCATTCGGACAGTATTATCGTCAATTACATTTACAAATGAGATCACCTGAAAACCTTTGGGCTGAATATCGACCCGGTAGATCTCATAGGCGCTGAGCACGATCGGTCGCTGGTAATAGATGGCCTCTAAAAAGGCGTTGCCAAAACCTTCGACGGTGGAAGGATAGGTAACCAGATCTGAGTGCTGATAGGCATCTCGCAGGGAATAAATCTTCTGGCCCGCGGGCGTCGCACCGCGATGGTAATTAAACCTGTCGGCGGCAAATACTAATTTCACCCCCATCAAATGGGCATAATCCATCAAATACTCTTCGTACGCACTGCCTTCGTCCCTCTCCGAGTGGGTTAACAATAAAGCGCAATCCATTTCCAGGCGGCGAACCAGTTCGATGGCGTGTTCAATTCGCTTTCGCGGCACGATTCGCGTGGGTTGGAGGAGCAAATACGCATCAGACCTGACGCCCAGCTCCTCCCGCAAGCCGTCAGCATAGCCATCAGGCTCGGGTGGGGTATTATCGAAGTCCATGACGTTGGGTATGACAGTGGAACTTACTCCCGTCCGGCGGGCCAGCTCGCGGCCGGCTACGGAGCTTATAACCACATGGCGCACTGAAGGCAGGATGGGAGGAAAGGATCCGAGCTGGTAGTCGGAGGCGGCGCTGATTTTGAAACGCGATCGTTCCCACCCGAAATCGTGATGATGCCCGATGGTTGGGATGCTGGTCTCGGCGATCAGCTCGGTCAGGGCCAGACCCAGGGGAACATTCATGGGAATGGAGAGAGTATTTTCGGCAATTATCAGATCCAGTTCGAATTGACGGATGAATTCATAAAGTTTTTCTTTCAGGTAGAGCCGCAGTTCCTGAACCCTGGCCGAGGTCTCCATTGAACGCGTGTAATCGTCGAATAGATCGTTAGTCAGTGCCACGACTTGGGGATGATTAAAATGCGCTTCGGGAACGACATGGACGTGGTCTTGCGGCCAATCCGACTCGCCCGCGAAGCCGAAACAATCATAACCCAACTCGGTGAGCACGCTGGCCCACTTCGCAGCTTCCAAAGAGACCCCGTCAGTACCGGCGAGGCGCTTGGCTACGAATCCAACCCGTCTATCAATTCCATTAGCCATGGCTTCAGCTTTCTAGTTCTTTTAAGCTATTGAAACTATTGAAGGCTTTCAAGTCCTGTGTTTCCGCAAACCTGCTGGGACGAACCTGGCGGCAAGAGCCTGGAACCCGCCAGGGTTCCTTCGGGAAATGATGAAAACAGCCAACCCAGGTTCCATACCGACCCAGCAAAAGGGGCCCGGTATGATCCCGGAGCTCCTGCGCGTTCCTTGCTCAAGTCGCTCCCTTACTTCAGCAGCACCAGCTTGATCGATCCGGTAAACCTGGGCAGTGCCCCAACCTGAGGCGGGACAAGCCCCGCATACTGCGGGACAAGCAGGCGGGCAATATAGACGCCGGTGGGCATTTCACGGCCATCACCGCTGGTACCGTTCCAGATTACATGGTGATAGCCCGCCTCCATCGGTCCATCAACCAGCACAACGACCACCCGGCCCAGCAGATCATACACCACCAACTTGACCGCGGCAGCCGCAGGTAAGTCAAACCGGATGGCGGTGGCGGGATTGAAGGGGTTGGGATAGGCCGGGTGAAGCCCGAACGTGGCGGGCAGACGCTCTCCGGGCCCACCGGCAATGCTCACAACTTCAAACTGAACTTTTTCCACCGCGGCGTTCCCGGATGTATCCGTCATGGCAAAGCCAATCTCCCGATAACCATAGACCGACTTATTGAACACCACCTTCCAGGTCAGGGGCGCCACCTTATCCGGGAATAGCCTGATCAGGTGCTCCCCTCCACCGTCGGCATAGGTAAGGGGGGCCACCTGCCAGATGGGCTCATCGGACGTGGCGGTCACTTCAACCGTGTCACCTCGCTCCACGACTTCCAGGGTAACAGTGGGCGGCATATCATCCGCCAGTCCCCGCCATTTCTGCATCCCTCCGGTGGCGGTTACATAATCATACAAGACATCGGGGAAATATTTCGATGCCATTTTCACAAGGGAGTCCACGCGGATGATTTGCTGGGGGAAATCGGCCTCCGGTAGATGCGACCAGATGGTCATGACCTGATCGGTTCCGTAGTAGGCCCGCATAAAGACATTATACAAGAGACCGAAATCAACACTGCTCATATGGATGGACCGGCTCTCCCAGCCCCTTAAATCACCGGGTGACTGATAGTCCTGGGCGTCCGGGTGATAGGGTACCCACTCCAATGGGGCCCGTGACCAGTCGTAGATATTATCAAGGGGCTCCTGGGTATCATCGTGGACGTGAGGGACGTCGTTTTCCAGCCGGTAGGGAATCAGACTGTCAATGAGAACGGACCACTTGTTGCTCATGTAGTGCCAGCCACTGCGAAAAGAGGTGGGCATCAAATCCCCTTCCAAAAACATCCTGCCGATCGTTTCCAGGAAGTCTTCCCGGTACTCGCCCAGGTCCACCGACTGGTTCCAGTGGAAAGTGCCGTTGCCGTCCGGATCGCTCCAGATCCAGTTGTGATAGTGCAGGGCCAGCTCGTCACCCACCGCTTCCAGAGCCTGGCCACGGTATTTCCTGATCATCTCGAGGTTGGAAATCCAGGGGTATTCCACCTCCGGATTGGTGTTGTACACCATCATATTGCCGCCGATGAGCCACCACGTAAAGACCAGCGGCTCGTCATAGCTGTCCCGCAGCTGGGCCCGGAAAGCGGGATCGATGACCCGGGCTCCATTCCCGTCGGGATCGGAAAAAAGGCCGAAGCGATAGTAATTATCGTGCTGGTAGACGTTCAGTCCGTCCCAAGTGCCGGTATCCGAGCCTAGAATCAGGTACACTTTTCCGGGCTCTTCGACCGGCTCCGGCAACGTAGTGGTGATGAGCATATCATCCACGTAGAAGGTGCTGGTATGCCGGACATAGCGGTTGCCCAGTTGGATAACGAAGGGTGCCTCCCGGAGCGGCTGCACAACCTCGCCCTGGTAGGCGTTATCAATATACAGCGTAGTTGTGTCCCGGCCATTGTACCGGATTGTGAAAGTATGCCATGTATTAAGTGCATATCCCGGGGAAACTATAAGCGTTTCCGGAAGCCAGACGGTTGTGTCTTTCAAGACATCCAGCTGCACATATAGTATATCCGTCTTCGTATCCCGCAAGAGGAACAAGGCCAGAACGGTATTTGCTCCCCGCATGAGGCAGGGTATGGCTTCTTCCCCCATAGAAGCCACGTAAACGCTGGTGGTGAACTCGAAGGGCAGCGAGGCGTCATAAAGGCCGGTGAAACTCTCGATGGCGGAGAACTGATCTACGGTGGAAATCTTCAGGCTATAGAGAGGCGAGACATATTGGGTGTCATCAAGGGCGATACAGTCGGGGCATTCGTCGGCATAAAAGCGGGTCCATACCGGGTTTTCGGTCAGATTCCCGTCGTCGAAACTCTCTGCGAAAGTGGTGTCCCCCTGGCCCGGGAGCCTGAGGGGCGAAAGCGCCACGAAGAGGGCAGCTAAACCAAAGTGCCGCGCTTGGATCATCACCACGTCGCAGCGGCCGATCCCAAAAGAATAGAAGCCGCACCGATTATAGAATTTTCCTGGAAGTAAGCGGGCAATCTGAAGCGCCTCTGCTCCGCTTGAGTTGCTGATTCCACCGTTAGTCTCCTATTGGTCAGGCCCGGGGGGTCACTCCGATGCCGGGGTTATCATTCAATATTAACTGGCCTTTTTCGACGGTTACACCGCGGAAGGGATCGTTTGCGATGAGCAGATTGCCGTCGAGGTCGGCGTAGTCCACCAGGGGTGAGATACTGGCCGCCGCCGAAATGGCCACCGACGTTTCGACCATGCAGCCGAGCATCACCTTCATGCCCAGGGACCGGGCCAGCCAGATCATGCGCAGCGCTTCCTGTAGACCGCCAGCCTTCATCAATTTGATATTGATGCCATCAAAGGCGGTGGCCAGCGGCGGGATGTCCCGGGAGGTTTTGACACTTTCGTCGGCGATGATGGGGATAGCGGCGCGCTCCCGCAGCCAGCGGGTCTCAGCCAGCATACTCGCCGGCAAGGGCTGCTCAATTACTTTTACACCCTGGGAGACCAGCCACTTGATCCTCTCCAGGGCTTCCCGCTTATCTTTCCAGCCTTCGTTGGCATCGACTATCAGGGGCTTATCCGTAACCGAGCGCACCGCCGCGATAATCTCCTCATCACGCTCGGTGCCGACCTTGATCTTGAGCAGGGGGTAGGGTTCCGCTTCCCTCACCTTCTGTCTGATCATTTCCGGTGTGTCGATGCCGATGGTAAAGCTCGTGATCGGGGCTCTGGCTTTATCCAGGCCCAGGTAGCGGTAGAAAGGCAGCCCCATGGATTTCGTTACCCAGTCCATGAGGGCGATATCCAGGGCGGCCTTGGCAGCGGTTTGGGCCGGGTCCAGCTCCTGGATGGCAAAGCCCAGGTCCACGTAATTCCAGGGATTCCACTTTTCAAACAGCGGAATCGCCTTTTCGATCACGGCGATAGCGGACTCGGTGGTTTCGTTGTAGCGTTCGCTCGGTGCCGCTTCGCCGTAGCCGATCACACCCTCCCGTTCCGTGGTTACAATGACGTTCTGCTTGAAGTCGCTGGAGCCCCGGGCGATCGTAAAGGTATGTTTAAGTTCCAGCCGTTTGATCTCATACGATAGTTTTGAACCTTTACTCGTGGTCTTGCTTCGCGTCATGAATCTGGCCTTAAATAAATGGTTTGGAATAAATCCCATGGCTAGTATTGGCAAGCAAAGCCGTTCGATGAATTCCCGGCGCCTCATAGTACTCCTCCTAGTTGAGTTGAATTCGTTTCACTGCCCGCAGGGTAGATTGGCGATATTCATTATAAAGCCGGTGCTCCGGGTCCAGGCTATTGATGCGCACCGAACCCGACGAATGGATAAACTGCCGGTCACCCAGATAAATGCCCACGTGGGTGATTCTCTCTGCCGTGGGGCCGAAAAAGAGCAGGTCAGCTCCCTGCAAATTTTCGAATTGCTCCCCAGGCTCGACTGGTATCCCCTCTAACACCTGCTGGTTGGCATCTCGCGGGAGCGCGATGTTGTTCATCCTGAATACCGTCTGGACAAAACCGGAGCAATCGAAGCCCTTGGTGGAGGTCCCGCCCCATAGGTAGGGTATACCCAGGTAGCTGCGGGCTGTGACCAGAATCTGATCCTGGCTGGCCGGCCGGCTGCGATAGGCAGCCTCATCCACCACCACTGACCGCTCCACGTAGCCGACACGGCCGTCGGGAGTCTCCACCTGCACCCACTTCCTGGTTGGGCCTCTCTTTTTCAGCACAGCCCCCGGGACCAGGTCAACCAGGATGGTTCCGCTCTTGCCCGCCTGATCACGCACCACCCCGTAATTGGCGGTGACGATCACCCGTGGGCCGTGCTGCCACTCAGCCGCGGCCAGGGAATCCACCGCCACCAGCGACGAACTACTCACCCAGCCGAGATAGCGATCCCGGTTATGAACGTACAGGTAGCCTCCATCCCGCTTGTATAATTTGAGGACGGTGCCCAACAATGTCTGATTGATGAGCTCAGCGCTGACGGATGGTGTCCGACGCATATTAGCCACGCTCACTGAAACGATACCGAATACGTGCGGCTGGAGCTCCTCAGAGGGCAGAACCGTGATGGAATCAATGATCTGGAATTCTACAGCTGCGCTGCCAAGTGAATCGAGGAGCACCTCCCGTAAAGAGCGATCGGTCACCGCTCCGGATACGATGATCTGATTTCCCTCGCGGTGCAATTCGATCTGAAACAGATCCAGGCGGGAATCGGGCGCGTGGGTTGCTTTCACCTTTTCCACGACCCGTTCCAGACCCTCAGGAGCCATCGGGGCGCTCTGCTGGCATAGGCCGATAGCTGGAACGGCCGGCAATAGCAGCAACACCATGGCAAGCCCACTGCGCAAAATGATCCGTTGGTTTATCGTTGGCTGCATGATTCGTTTCTCCTTTTGAACCCGACGGGATGAGTCCTCTGATCTACCATTAATCCAAGAGCAATGGGCTAAGCTCCCGCAGCGGTGAATTCGAGCTGCCCGGCACCGGCCTTGAGAATACCGATATTACCCTTGCCGCTGCCATCGGGCACAATGTCATTGTCCTGGCCTTCCCTGTTGAAGCGCCATAAGCCGATCAAGTGGTCCAGGCCGGTGGGGGAGTAATTTTCGGTAAGCTTGTCGGGATTCTGGTAGCGGAAAGCCATTTCACCCTCCGGCAGCACTTTAGTCCACAGCCGCACTTCATCGACAGCGCCATACCAGAAATTGCCCAGGGTGGCGGGATCGTTGGCCACGTCCCAGTCGGCGCCGATGAGGGCGTGACTTGAGCCGATATTCAGATCGACGGCCAGGGCCCGGCTGCCCAACCGTTTGCCATTGCCGAAGACGCGAGCGGTGGTGCCATCGTAGGTAATCACCACCTGGGTGAATACGTCCGGATCAAACCAGTCGCAGCCGGGTATTTCGTAGCTGCCTACGTAAGATTCACCGATGAAAACGAACACCCTGTTGGAGTCGTTGGCGGGGCGGTAGATGCCGATCTCGTTGTCTCCCTGGTCGTCGCTTACCATGAACAGGGTGGGACTTTCCGTGATCTCAGCGGGGAGAGGTTCACCGGCGGCCCAGATCTCCAGGGAGAAGATATCATCATTTATGGCCGACAGGCTGGAGTCAGGCTGACCCGAGAGCTGCCGGTTTTCGATCAGCACATAAGCACCGCCCCTCAATACCACCGAGTTAACCGCTTCCGGTTCCTCTTCGCAGCCTAAGGTCACCAGCATCAGGGGAACGAGTATCCCAGCGAACAAGCGCAGACCGGCAGCTCCCTTGCCGTGAAACTGGCTCATGGGCTGGTCAATCCTTCCACTTCGTTGCTGACGGCACCCTGTCCGAAAATATCGCGGACGATGACCACATAGTACCAGACGGCGCCCCGGTCCACGTCACTGTCACTGAAGGAGGTCAGTCCGA
>JBGVTM010000197.1 GCA_041862535.1 Candidatus Neomarinimicrobiota bacterium
TCGCAGAGCAACGGATAGCCATCCTTACATCCGGTTGGCCTTATCGGCCTGGGCGCAGGTATCTCACTCTGGACGACCTGGCACCCGTCGACGAACCTGGACGCATGGCTCTCCGCCTCCAACGAAGAGAAGTAACTTTCTGGGAAGCTCATGCCGGTATGGCCGCGCATTACTCCAGCAATGGTCAGCATGCGGCGGCCATCAAGGAAGGCCGGGCCTTGGTGAAGGCCTATCCCCTGGGGTGGCGCAGTCATCAGGTCTTAGCTCAAGCACTCATTTCGGCCGGCCAGTATAATGCTGCCCTCCAACCATTAAAGCAGTCATTGAGCCTGAAAGAGAATGCCTACGCCTACAAATCGATTGGGACCATTTTCTTGAGGAACAGAGAAGTTCAACAGGCAATCCCTTACCTGGAAAAGGCTGTGGTCCTGGAACCTAACGACCACCGGAGCAGGTACAATCTGAGTGGAGCTTATGTGGAAACGGGGGATATCTACAAGGCTGTCACACAGCTGGAGATCCTACTTGCGAAAGTGCCAGACTACCCCAATGCCCGGCGTCTCTACGAATATCTCCGAACACAAATAGGAAATCAATAGTCTGTGTAGTGCATTAAATTTATTCCGGTTAAGGATTGACATGGACTTTCAACTAAAGGTGTTGGATTCATAGATTCATTGAGCATGCTGCGCGCTGACCAGTCCCTGGCAGCTGGCCTATGGACAGCTACGGGAGCCATCACTATAGGAGGAGGTCATGAAAGTCATCGGTTCACCTAGCTGGGCAATAATATTCGCAGCTATCCTATCGTGTGCTTCAAGCCAGGACGCCCTCATGGTAAACCAATTGGGCTACCGGCCTGAGGATCCAAAGTACGTCTTTGCGACTCAACCGAGCGATAGCTTCTACGTCCTTGATCACATGTCAGAAGGGGTTGTTTTTTCCGCTCCTCTCCAGCTGTGGATCACCGACGATCCCACCACAGGCCTGACGCTCTATCGCGGCGACTTTTCCAACCTTTCCGCCCCGGGGGATTACCTCCTGCAGAGTTCAACCGGTACCCGGTCTGCTACCTTTTCGATAACCGATACGGTCTACGATGACGTTTTTCGGAAAGCTCTGAAAGCGTTCTATTTCAATCGCTGTGGCATGGCACTGACACCGGAGTTTGCGGGGGCTTTTTCCCATCAAATGTGCCATATCGCTGATGCATTTTATCACGCTTCGACCGGCCTCTCCGGTTTCAATGAGTCTAAAGGTGGCTGGCACGACGCCGGTGATTTCGGAAAGTACACTGTTAATGCTGGCATTTCGGTTGGCACGTTACTTATGGCGTATGAACTGTTCCCTGGCAAGTTTAGATCGGATAGCTTAGGCACACCGGAGAGCGGAAACGGGATTCCCGACCTGCTGGATGAGGTCCGATATGAACTGGAGTGGCTGCTTGCCATGCAGGATGCCTCAGGGGGAGCTCATCATAAACTCACGGCGCAGAACTTCGCTGGTGAGGTCATGCCGGAAAACGACAAGGCCACGAGATATATTTACGAAATCTCCTCTGCGGCGACAGCCGACCTGGCCGCCATGATGGCCCGAGCGGCACGCGTGTTCAGGCCTTTCGACCAACAGTTTTCCGATACCTGTCTGGCTACTGCTGATGCAGCCTGGGATTTTCTTCTGGCACACCCGGACATCGTTCCAGCAGGCGGCTTTACCAATCCCACCGGGACAGTAACCGGAGAGTACGGTGATACCAGCGACGAGGACGAGCGCCTCTGGGCCGCCGCTGAACTCTTCGCAGCCACAGGGAACGAAAGCTACCATGATTATTACCTGGCTAATTACAGCGCTGGTGACGTATTGAGCAGCTCCATGTCATGGCAGAACGTCGAGGCCATGGCTCACCTGACCTACCTGACCGCAGCCGTACCCGGCAAAGACGCTATTACCCGTCAGATACTGCGCAGCGCCCTCGTGGGGCTGTGCAATGCGCTGGTCGAGCGCCGCAATACGTACGGATTCCACGTCGCACTCGAACCCGGCCGCTACTACTGGGGCAGCAATAGCATGATCATGAACGACGCCATTGCCCTGATCCTGTGTTTTGAGGAAACGGGAAATTCAACCTACATGCATGCCGCCCTTGATCAACTCCACTACATCCTGGGAGTTAATGCCCACGACATGACCTTTATCACCGGGGTGGGAACGCGGTCACCGCGATACCCACACCATCGCGCCTCCATGTCCGATGGTATCGACGATCCCGTTCCCGGCTTCCTGGCCGGAGGTCCAAATCAGTACCTGAATGATCCAACACTTCAAGCGCAATTCAACTGGTCCACACCGCCGGCACTCTGCTACCTCGATAATCAGAATAGCTGGGCTTCCAACGAAGTTGCCATCAACTGGAACGCCGCACTGGTGTTCATCGTCGGCTATTTCGGTGGTCCCGGCGCTGCCAATGGAATTCAAAATGGCTCTCAAGGCTTCCTTCCGCATGACATCCGACTCCATCAGAACCATCCCAATCCTTTCAACAGTAGCACTAATATCACGTTCGATCTGGGATCTCCGCAGAACGTTCAGCTGATGGTTTATAACATTCGTGGGGGACTGGCCAGTCAAGTCGACCTGGGGTGGTTCGCAACCGGGTCTCAGAGAGTCATTTGGTCTCCAACCGACGCGATCGGGAATCTCCTCAGTTCCGGCACATACTTATATCAACTTCAGGGTGCAAACTGGTCGGAAGTAAGAAAGATGGTCTACCTCAAATAGGCTGATTGAGCGAATCCTGATGATCCTTACTCAGCCCGCTTACCAACCTGTTTGAGGCTACTTCAATACGAAAGTGCCCTCCAGAGAGCCAACCCGTACGACGAATTCACCCGGCTCTGTTATCCAGCGATTATCAAGACCCACGAAAGCCAGGTCCTTTTCGGAAAGAGTGAAAGCCACCGTTTCGCCCTGGCCCGGCTCAAGGAATACTTTCGTAAATCCCTTCAGCTGCTTCACCGGCGGAGTCACTGAACGGACCAAATCACTCACATATAGGAGGACCGCTTCGTACCCCGCTACCTTACCGGTATTCATCACAGTCACACTTACATTCAGTTTCTCACCGCTATCCAGTGCGCTCTTATCGAGAGCCAGATCGCTGTATTCGAAGGTGGTATAGCTGAGTCCATGCCCGAATGGAAACTGAGGATCGTAACTATTGGGCCAGGAGATTTCACTGTTCCTGTGGTCATAGGTTATGAGATCGTTGGCATACCGGGGGTAGGTGATGGGTAGCCTACCAGCGGGGTTATAGTCTCCGAAGAGCACGTCTGCAGCAGCCTGGCCGCCCTCCATACCCGGCAAACCCGCCCACACAACGGACCGGGCAGCGTCAACGATGCGATGTATTATACGTGGGCGGCCCTCTACCAGGACCAGGACCACCGCCACACCAGCACCTTCAAGCGCCTCAGCCAATTCCAGCTGCGGTTCACTCAGGGTAAGATCATGGATGTTACCAGGTGACTCGCAGTAGGGTGCCTCACCAATACAGATGATGGCGACGTCCGCTCTCTTGGCAGCCGACACCGCGGCAGCAACATCGCCCACCTCTTCAAAGGTAGCACCAGGCAAGTAGGTTACGTTTCGTTGGCCAACTTTCTCGCTGACCGCTCCTAGGATCGTTGGCTTGTTTTGGGGATATAGGGATTCTTCATTACCCTGCCAGGTGATGGTCCAGCCGCTGTTCAGCACCGATCTGGAGTCAGCCGCCGGACCGGTAATGAACACCCTGGTATCCTTCTTAAGAGGGAGCAGATTGCCCTCGTTCTTCAGCAGCGTAATTGACTCTCGGGCTGCTTGAAGGCTGACTGCGGCCGCCTCATTGCTGGCGAACCGTTCAGCCAGTTCAGAGTTCGGGTACGGACTGTCGAAGAGACCCAGTTGGTACTTCACTCGGAGAATTCTGCTCACCGCCTCGTCAATCCGGGATTCGGGTACGTCCCCTTCTTTTACCAGCTCTAAAAGATACTCATAGAAACTATAGTCATATGGAACCATGCTCATATCCACTCCTGCCAGTACTGCTATCTGGACGGCCTCTTTCGGAGTGGCCGCCACTTTCTCTCGGGTATACAAATTATTAATGTCAGCCCAGTCGGAGACGAGGAATCCTTCAAAGCCCAGCTCATCCCGTAGAATTTCGGTTAAATAGAACGGGCTGGCGTGGACAGGTATGCCGTTAATCTCCGAGCTGTTCCCCATGAACGTGAGCACCCCGGCGTCGACCGCGGCCTTGAAAGGTGGCAGAAATATCTCGCGCAGCATCCGCTCCGGAATCCAGGCTGGGGTTCGGTCCTTGCCGGTCAGGGGGACACTGTAACCCAGGTAGTGCTTGGCACAGGCGGCCACTTTATCGGCTGCGCTGGGATTGTCGCCCTGCTGTCCCGCGATGTAAGCCGCGCCCATCACCGCAGCCACGTGCGGATCTTCACCGTAGGTCTCCCATTGACGCGGCCACAGAGGGTTGCGTCCCACTCCTAACACCGGATTGAAATTCCACGGAATGCCCGAAGCGCGCATCTCCAGGGCTGCGATCTCTCCTTCGCGACGCACGAGGTCGGGATTCCAGGTCGCAGCCATGTTGATACTTTGGGGGAAAAGGGTGGCCCCCATGGTATAATTGGCTCCGTGAATGGCGTCAATCCCGTATATCACGGGTATGCCCAGGCGAGTCTTCTTCGTGGCCCGATCCTGGATTGCTGTGATCAGATAATGCCACTCTTCCACTGCAAGTGCCTTATTCCATACATTGAGAATGGAACCTATGTGGTAATGGAGAATGGCTGTATCAAGTTTGGCTGGATCAAGTTCCCAGGCCTGAGTGGCCATTCCCTGCGTCTTGCTTACTACTTCAATGCTCACCTGGGTCATCTGGCCGATCTTTTCCTCAAGGGTCATTTCAGCGAGTAGACCTTTCACCTTGCGATCGGTCGAATCACCTTGCTGTCCCTGGCATCCCACGAGCAGGAAAACCATCGTAATGATTGTTGCATAGACGCCTCTCACGATGCCTGTGGAATTGAATGCTTTCATATTATATATCCCCCTCAGGTTTATATATTTCCTGATACCGATTATTGTAAAAGCTAGTGCATATATGCGATTCCCGGCAAGTTATTGCATTCCCACATATCGCGATGGTGCTCCCGTTAAGGTTCCTGTGGTGAGGGTTGAACGGACGGATACTATCCCTATCGCACTCAACCGCATTGCCGCGGCTGATAATTCTTAGAAACAGGGCTGTTTTGACTTAATTTATACTATCATTGGGCATTTTAACTCATACATGCATGGGTCAGATTGGTGGGTTGAATGCTTAAATGCTCGTGGGATTGAGTTAATCTGATATATGAAAAAAGCCAATGGTTGTCTATAGTATTGGATAACGTCTGATGGTAGAACTTTATACTGAGGAGGACAACACAATGAAACACAGTTACTGGGTTGTGCTGCTCGCTGTGGCCCTTGCTGCCACGCAGGCCAGCGGGCAGCTCATTAACGCCTTTGATGAACTGCCTGATACTAATTACTTTGATGTGGCACTTCAGGAAGGTGCGGAAGATACCACCGAGGCAACTATATTCCTTGAGACTACCCAGGTTCACGAGGGAGCGGGAGCCCTCGGTATTGACTATGCTGTGCAGGCCTACGCATCCTGGGGCGGCTATTCCACGCTGCAGCACTGGCACCCGGACTCCAACAGTGTCTATGACTTCTCTCCATGGGACACCATGAGTATCTGGTACTACAACGCCGTGGATGATCCCAACTCCGTTATCCAGTTCAGGATCAATTTCTGCGATGTGAGTAATAGCGTAGATGGGCCCAAAACATACAGCGTAGACTTAGTCGAGGAGTGGTACTCCTTCCACTATATCCTGGACGATGAGCCGGGCTGGAACCAGATCCTCATGCCCATGAAGGACGTGGGCTCCGACGCCTTCGCGGGAAGCAATGGTTTCTACCTTACTGGCTGGGCTGGCATATATGGGAATAGTCAGCTCGATCTGGATCAGATCAAGGGTTTCTTTTTTGAGTTTTCCATCGACGGTGCCCTTTATAACTCTGCCAATCCTTCCGCTTCAGGTGTCGGCACGGGCACGATCTATCTGGATCGCTTCGAGCTGCTGGGGGCCGCCCCGATGGCGTTCATCATGTTCAACGGCAAGGCGGTGCCGACGAACGTGACCCTTGATCCGGGCTGGAGCGGCGGCATCGTGGTTGAAGAAGGGGCCGGAATGGATCCCGCCACCAATGCCCTGAAATGGTCGGTGGGTTCCCAGTGGTCGGGTCCTTCCTTCACCCTGGATCGTTATAAAAACCTGTTCAACAGCTGGTCAGTGGATTCAGT
>JBGVTM010000198.1 GCA_041862535.1 Candidatus Neomarinimicrobiota bacterium
TCGCCGGCGCCATAACGGCGTATTTGAAGGCCGATCCAACTTATCAACTGCGGCGGCGGGTGCTGGAGCACTTCACCTGGCAAGCAATAGTAAGCAAGCGGGTAATCCCTTTAATCCATGAGGCCGCCGGGATGCCGGCTGAAAGCATCGGGGTCGAATGCTGAAAGTGGGTTCAATCTAGTGCCGGAGCTACCCAAGCCTCCAGGCCGCCAACGCCGTCCAGTGAAAACACTGATTCCACTGGTCCCGGGTTGTGATAATGAATCCCTGCTGAATCTGGCGCATTGGCTGGCCGCTACCGAGCCGGTCTTGTTAGCAGGGGTCGTGCCGATTCCCGAAGGGCAAAGCCTCAGTGCGGGTGCGTTGCCGGCTCGTGAGTTGCGGGATTTAATACATGCCCATATTGACCGCGTAAATCTGCGTCAGGTAGCCCGTATCCGCGTCACTTACTCCCCCTGGGATGATCTTCGCATGGTGGTTGCTCGCAGGCCCAGTATTACGCTGCTAATTTTAAACTGGCCTGATCAGATAGATGCCTTCCACCTCACAGCGGTCGACATCCTGTCCAATCCACCGTGTGATGTGGCCCTTGTCCGAGGACCCCTGCCGGAGGAGCCCGCGAGTATTTTGGTCTTCAATCGCGGCGGCCCTCATGCCGAGCGTGCCCTGCGCCTGGGCCTGGCTCTGGCGCGACACCGTGACTCAAAAGTCACTTCATTAAATATCCGCCCCTCACCGACTGCTGAACCGGAAGATGCTGGCTTTGCCGGCATGGCAAAAATTCTGGCCGCAATGCCAGGTGTTGAACAGCACCAGGTTGTAACCGATGATCAAGCCCGAACCGTTCTCGAGATGTCTAATGACTTTAACATGGTTGTCCTGGGGACTACGGCTCATCCCACCAGGATAGCGACGTCATTTGGGAATATCACCGATACGCTTTTCAGTCGCTCAACGGCGGCCGTTATGGCGGTTAAGACTAAGCGCATGGTTCCGGAACAGGCGGGAGTCATTGAGTTCGCTACCCAGGCAATTTCGGTGCTGGTGGATCGGTGGTTCGCGGAAAATACCTACCACGCGGATGAATTTGCCGACCTCCAGGACCTGGTCGCCCGGAAGGAAGAGCAGGGGTTGAAAATCAGTCTGGCGCTGCCGGCCCTCAATGAGGAAGAGACGATTGGTGACATCATCCGGATCGTGCAACAGGCTTTGATGGAGCAGGCAGCGGTGGTGGATGAGATTGTACTGATTGATTCCAATTCGACTGACCGTACGCGGGAGATCGCCAGTGACCTGGGGGTCCCGGTCTACATCCACCAGGAAGTCTTACCAGTGTACGGAGCACGCAAGGGGAAGGGGGAAGCATTATGGAAGAGCCTGTATGTGACCGAGGGGGATCTCATTTTCTGGGTGGATACCGACATCAAGAACTTTCATCCTCGCTTCATCTACGGATTGATCGGACCCCTGCTCCATCGGCCGGAGTTGAAGTTCGTCAAGGGCTTCTATCGGCGTCCTTTGAGGAACTCTACTGGTCTGAAGCCGGGGCGCGGCGGCCGGGTTACCGAACTGACCGCTCGGCCAATGCTCAATCTCTTTTATCCGGAACTCTCCGGAATCATTCAGCCCCTGTCTGGTGAGTATGGTGGACGCCGGGAGGCGCTGGAGCAATTGACCTTCATGTCTGGGTATGGTGTTGAGACCGGTCTGCTGATTGAAGTCTTTGAGAAGTTTAAACTGGCCTCCTTGGCCCAGGTCGACCAGGTCGAGCGAATCCATCGCAACCAGAGCCTTTCCGAGCTCTGCCAGATGTCATTTGAGATCATACAGACTATTTTCAACAAGCTGGAGAAGAAACATCGGCTGGAATTCATTGAGGACGTGAATCGGACCCTGAAAAGCGTCCGCTACGAGTCGGGACAGTTCCAGCTCGATGTCAAGGAAATAGTGGAACATGAGCGTCCACCGATGATTGAGATTCCGGAGTATTGTAAGAAACGCGGTTTGACCCCGCCACCCTGAACAGTTCCATGACCTCCCTCCTGCTGATTCGTCACGGTGAAACGGATTGGAATATAGAGGGTCGCT
The DNA here is from genome assembly GCA_041862535.1 of Candidatus Neomarinimicrobiota bacterium. Taxonomy (NCBI): domain Bacteria; kingdom Pseudomonadati; phylum Fidelibacterota; species Fidelibacterota bacterium. The sequence continues at coordinate 2,089 of JBGVTM010000198.1, forward strand.
ATCAAGGCCAGGCGGATCCGCCCCTCAATGCAAAAGGGGTGGCCCAGGCCCACGTCATAGCGGAGGAATTGTCGGGAGCAAGGGTCGCTGTACTTTATTCCAGCCCTCTGCGACGCGCCCGGCAAACCGCCGAGATTCTCGCCAGGTCTTTTGCTCTGCCCCTATACATTGAGCCGCGCTTGATGGAAATCCACCAGGGGGATTGGCAAACCCGATTGCGCTCGGAGATTACCGCCCTTTACCCCGATCTGTTTCACCGCTGGGAAACGGAACCGTGGCAGGTTAACCCACCCGGGGGCGAGCCTTTGACGCAGGTTCAGGAAAGAGTGTACGCCGCTGT
>JBGVTM010000199.1 GCA_041862535.1 Candidatus Neomarinimicrobiota bacterium
AATCTGGTCATACTCGGGATTCAGTTTCAGGGCTTTCAAGTCAGTCATACAGGAATCACTATGGACAGCTCCCAATGATTGCACAACCCGGCCTTCGGCTCGATTGGGGACAGTGTATTTTTTGTGGAAGGATCGTTGGAGGATCGCACGCGGTATGCGTTTGCTCTATTTTAGAATCAAGGTGAAGAACCATGATTGATCCGCAGCTCGAAAACAAGGTCGTCCTTATCACCGGCGCCAATCACGGCATCGGGGCAGCGACGGCGAAAGCATTTGCGGTCCAGGGTACCAAGGTATTCGTCACCTACTTCCGGGAGCCCTGTCCCTACTCTGCGGAGGAGTTAAGGGAGGCCCGGACCGCTGGCATTGGAGGGGATAAGTACTTCCGGGCCATGCAGCAGCAATCGGCTGAACCGTTCGTCCGCCATATCCAAGCGCATGGCGGAGTCGTCTTTGCTTATGAGGCCGATCTGGCCGATTGGGCTAATATTCCGGTGTTGTTCGATTTATGCGAAGCAGAGCTTGGACCAGTGGATATTCTGGTAAACAATCACACTTACGATGTTCTGGAAACGTTCGATCCGGCGCTGACCAGCGAGGATTATAGATGGTTCGGAGAATACGCAGTGCGATTGATCACAGCCACCAGCATCGACGCCCACTTTGCCGTCAATGCACGGGCCTACGCTCTCATGATGTCCGAATACATCAATCGTTATTTAAAACGGGAGGCCAGTTGGGGCCGGATCATTAACATCAGCACCGATGCCGCCCATGCACACCCGGCCAACGTCAGTTACGCCGCCAGCAAACATGCCATCGAATCTTACAGCCGCTCCGCGGCCGCCGAGATCGGCAAGTACGGCATCACAGTCAACATCGTTGCTCCGGGCCCGATTCAGACCGGCTACATGACGCCGGATATGGAAGCTGACCTTGCTGAGCAAGCGCCCCTGCGCCGCGTTGGTCAACCCGAAGATGTTGCCGATGTGATTGTCTTTGTCGCTTCAGAACAGGCCCGCTGGCTCTCGGGACAACTCATTTACGTCGGCGGGGGCTGGAGAATGCATCAATAGCGCTACCTATCAATAAAGGAGATAGTACATGCAAACGACACTTCCGCTTATCATCCTAGTCCTGGTGTGCTCTCTTGTTGCCGGGGTGGGGGAGAGTTCCGCTGACCTGGCCAACGTTCGCCAGGAGCGCCTGACGGTGCTACTGCCACAGCTGCTGGAGGAGAAAGGGCTGGACTGCTGGCTCACTTTCACCAGGGAGGGGGCCACAGATCCGCTCCTGAAGCGGCTGGGCAGTGAGCACATGGTGGCTCGTGCGGCGCTGATCTTTGCCCGGACGCCTGATGGCGATTATCGCCGCATCGCCATCGCGGCTTCCTACGATGTGGAGCCTATAATCAGCAGTGCCCTTTATGACACGGTCATTGCATACCGGGAGGAGGGCATCCGTCCGCATTTGCCGCCGGTGGTAGCGGAGCTGAAGCCCCGGAGTATCGCGGTCAATTTCTCCCGCGACGTTCCCATGGCTGACGGGCTCACTACCGGGATGCTGAACTACCTGGAGGAAGTCCTGCCGGAGTACAAGGATCGCTTCGTCTCAGCGGAGGAGCTGATCATTTCTCTATTCAGTCGGAAGCTGCCGGTGGAAGTGGCCGCGGTGCGGGAGGCGGCGGAAAAGACCCAACTGATCTTACGGGAAGCCTTTTCCGGCAAGGTGATCAAGCCGGGGAAGACCACCGAGCTGGACGTAGCCACCTACCTGCGCCGCCGGGCCCGGCAGCTGGGTATAGAGGAGTCCTGGATTAGTATCGTAGCGGGACCGGCGCGGGGACACTCGGACCCCAGCGAGCGGGTTATCCAGCGAGGTGACCTGCTGCGGGGTGACGTATGTTTCAAGGTGCAGGGCTATTCCAGCGACATCCAGCGCACGGCCTATGTTTTGAATAAGGGTGATCTCCAGGCCCCGGGATTTGTGCTCAAGTTGTGGGAGGACGGCCTGGCGACCAATCGGGCGGCCCTGGCGGTCATCAAGCCGGGGGTGACGGGCAACCTGGTGGATGCCGCGGCGCGATCAGTCCTTGAGGAGCGGGGTTACAAGGGCTATCCCTATGCCGCCGGCCATCCCATTGGCACCCAGGTGCACGACATCGGTCCCCTGCTGGCGCCTGACTGGCCGGAGCGTTATGGCCGTCTGGGCTTTTTTACGCTGGAACCGGGCATGACCATCGCGGTGGAACCGGCGCTCAATACTGATGAGCCCCGGCTCGGCGGCCATATCAATGTAGGCATTGAAGAAGATGTGGTGGTCACCGAGAGCGGCTGCGAGGTGCTGGGTGAACCCCAGACCGAGCTGTGGTTGATCAGATAAGCCGTGACGACGGTTTTCGGGACCCTGGCGCCGCTACCATTGCAGGGTGAGGGTGAGTTACTCAGCCCTTGATCAATAAGGACCGGGCGTAGGCCAATGTTTCCCTGATAGCCTCCGGCTGCAACTGGTAGTAGATGGTGGGTCCTTCCCGGTAATTGGAGACGAGGCCGCCGTCTTTGAGCTTGCGCAGCTGGTGGGATACAGCGGAGGTATCCATCCCCAGAATATCGGCGAGGTCGGAGACGCAGAGCTCTCTGGCGTGGGCGAGGCTCAGGAGAACCTTCAGGCGGGTAGGATCTCCCAGCAGGCTGAAACTACTGGTTCTGGCGGGCAGGTCTTTCAGGGAGGCCAGATGCCGCTGGGTACCCTCCAGCACCGGCGTTTTAACCTTGGAACGGGTTGAGGATCGGTCGATCATGATGACATTCTCCTGATAGAATCACCTCATCATTGGCCTATCGAACTACTGGGCATGTGCGCGTGTATGAAAACGTAGGAAATAGCTGGCACGTACCTTGCCACTGCAAGCGAAGTGGCCTTTTGCTTCATATTCGATACATGAACATATGTGCAAATACAGGAAAGTGCAACTGCTATTTGCCGTCTTTCCGGGTCACTTTACCATAGGGTGGGGATCATAATAGTCCGTTGTCCGCGAAGGAGAAGTAATCGTTGCCGCCGATGATGAGATGGTCGTGGACTTGCACATCGATGCTCTGGCAGGCTTGTTTAAGCCGCTCGGTGATGCGGTGGTCGTCCTGACTGGGAGAGAGGTTGCCGGAGGGGTGATTGTGCACGAATATGACCGCTGCGGCATCCCGTTCCAGGACGAGCTTGATCACTTCCCGGGGGTAGACCGCGCTGGTGGTGAGGCTGCCCTCAAAGAGGGTAACCAGATCGATGAGCTGGTTGCGGCCGTTAAGCAGGATGATCAGGAACTGCTCCCGGTTGCGGTTTTTCAGACGATGGGTCAGGTAAGTCAGCACCTGGCTGGCCGATTGGATGTAGTCCTTCCCAATTATTTCTTCTTTCAAGTATCGGCGCGCCACGGCCTGTACCAGCCGGAGACCAAAGATGTTCTTATCTCCGACACCCTTAACGTTTTTAAGCAGGCTTGGTGGTGCATCCAGGACGGCCCCTAACGAGCCGAACTTGGTCATGAGGGCCTTGGCGGTAGGCTTGTGGTCGGGCCTGGGGTCGGCCAGCTTCAGCAGCAGTTCGACCACCTCGTAATCCAGGAAACCGTCCAGTCCATTAGCGAGGAATCGCTCCCGCAAGCGGCGGTAGTGTCCCTCGGGTGAATGTGTATTGGTAGTCAAGGCTTGTCTCCTGGTGCCTAGATCGGTGTTAACAACCAAAAAAGTTGCATGCTTTCAGCGCCCTTTGCAACTCCCAAAAGGGGGCATAAATTAGGTATGGATGCCCGGTCAAAGTTTCCAGCTGCTATTCCATATCCTCCAGAGCGAGCAGTCTATTCTTGCGCGCACCGATCAGAAGGCCTATGCGCTGCTCTCGGTTCTGGGGGTCTTCATGGTCTTCTTTATTGTTTACTACCGCATGCTGGTGCTTAACATTTTCATTATTGCCCTGCTTGCGATTTATTTTGGGCCGGCATTTCTCACCATCTGGAGCCTAGTGAACACCATCCAGCCCCGTCTTCACCGGGAAGCGCGCTCTGCCAAGGGAAATCCCTACCGACTGGACCCCACTTTCTTCGGTGGTATCCAGAAGTTTCCTTCCAGTGATGATTATTATGCCTTCCTGCGAGAAATTGAGGAGGATGATGATTACGCTGTTCGTTTGTTGAGCCGCCAGGTACATGCCCTGGCCACGATCAACTGGATCAAGAACAGCCACCTGCGCCGGGGGATCTATTGTTTCATCGTTGCCCTTGGCGCTGAACTGCTGATGATCCTTTCAACGTTTATCAAAGGGGGACTGGAATCGTTGTCTTGATGAGAGCTTCCAGTAGGGGGCCGGTGTGCCGAAAATCATATCATACCGCAAACGGGGAGGCATCAAGCGCATTACCAGCATGAAGGTCGTCAAGCGCTTCCGGTGGAGCATGGCCCATCGCCTGACGCACGGTTATCAGGGTCCCTGCGCCTCGCTCCATGGCCACGAGTACGAGGTAGAGGTGACGGTGGCGGGTGAGATGGACGCTATGGGACTGGCCGTGGATTTTGCGGACATCAAACGGGCCTGCCAGGGTTGGATTAAGGAGCACCTGGACCACACCACTATCGTTTATGATCAAGATACCCCCCTGCTTGATTTTCTACAGCTGGAGAAGCAGAAGCACTATGTCGTTGATTTTAACACCACGGCGGAAAACATAGCGATTCACCTCCGGGAGGTGCTCCAGAAGGAGCTGCAGCGTGTACTGGACCGGCCCCTGTCGGTAGCCCACATCCGCTTGCTGGAGACGCCCAGCAGCTGGGTAGAGGTGCCATAGAACAAATCGACAGCCCTATCCGCGTATATTTTCAAGTCTTTTTATACCGTTTTTAGCTTCGATCGTGCGTATTTTATAAATACCAATTAATGCCATATCCCGAAAATCTGACGGGATAGCAAAATGATTAACTGGAGGGATAAACCGATGCGAAAAATCATAAGGTGTCTTTTTCTATTTACAGCCCTTTTTCTGTTCATATCAGGGTGTGAAGAAACGCTGGTCGATGAGGAAGTGGACGCTGAAGCTGCCGCGGCGAAAGCGTCGGAGGCCATTGCCGTTTTGGAGAATGAGTTTTACACCTTAATTAATTCAGTGGAAAATGATGAGATCGATCAACCCGGGGACGTTGATTTCACCACTTCCAACGGCCTTTTTAAAGAAGCCATTGCGCTGGATGCGAACAATCTGGATGCCAACTTTGGCGCGGGCTTAACCGAGCTGCTTATTTTCGGCCAGGAGCCGGATGTGCAGCAGGTTTTTGAGGCCTGGGAGGCATTTCTGGATACCGGGAGCGCATTTGTGGCCGAGGATTTCGGTTCGCTGGCCCTGTCATGGGGCTGGCTGTTGCCGGGACCCGGTGGGCGGTCCCCTATTCAGAAGCTGAATGAAAAAGGGATGGCCTATTCTTATTTGAACCTCTTTAAGCTGGCAGTGAGCGATCCACCCACCATCGGGGACATCCAGGACATTATCGAGAGCGTTTTTCTACCCAGACTGGATTATGCCCTGGAACGGTTCGATGTCGTGGATGATGATCCCAGCTACGCGTTCACCATCACCCCCAAGATGCAGGGTGATCTGGAGGAAGACGCGGTCGAATTTGACCTCACCGAACTGTACGTGTTGGAGACAGCGGTGAACCTGCTGCGATCCTTTTGCAGCGTCGCGGTAGCCTACACGGTTGGTCCCAGCGCCTACGACAGTGCGGCGGTCATCGAGTTTCTGGCTCAGGGCAGCGGCTTTCTCAGCTTGCGGCCCAACGGCGCAGGCCAGATAGCGAAGGCAAAGGAGACCCTGTTAGAGGCCTCCTATAAGCTGGATGATGCGGTCGCTTTTCTCAAAGCCGAGACCGACGATCAATCGGATGATATCATCACGATCACACCCGGTGAACTGGAGGAGGCCGATCTGGATTCAGTGACCAGGTACAATGAGGAATTTCGCGATTATTTCCTGAATGGAATCACACTAACGGAAGACTGGGATGACGATGGTACGGAAACTGACCTCACCTTTGACTTCAACGAGCTGTTTGACAATCCGGTTCAGGACTTCAAGTCCCTGCTGCCGGACTATACCGTCACTGTGGGCCGGGATACATCCTACGATTATGACTGGGAGAGTTTCGATAGTCAGCTATCCGGCATGATTGACGTCACCACGGCTGGATATTATACCTACCATCGGCAATACTGGTATAGCAGTTGGGATGGTGGTGAAGATTCCTATGAGAATATAACGAAAGACATACCGGAGTTCACCCGGGTCGTGGACAGCCTGCTTTCCGCTTTCCGGGGGGATGCGTTACTATCTTATTGGGAGATCTACATATACTGGTATGAATACGTGGATGTGGGGCAATGGCCGGTCCAGGCCACAATATACGTTTACATAGAGCGTCGCGTCCCGGAGTGGTCTTATTATACCGGTATC
>JBGVTM010000200.1 GCA_041862535.1 Candidatus Neomarinimicrobiota bacterium
CGGTCCCGGTGTTCCTGGTCCGATTTTATAGCCTCAGCTATCTGATCATCCAATGCCTGGTAGGTGGTCTGTACTTTTTCCTGGGCATTTTTGTGCTGCTCAAGAAGCCGGGGGACCGCGCGGCACTTGTTTTTCACTGGGTGGCAGTGGCCGTGGCCGTCATGGTGGAGACCACCTGGGCCAGCTATGTTATTGAGCCCTTCGGACTCGGGCATGCCATCCAGGTCCTGGACTTAACCGCCAACACCGCTATTCCGGTGCTGTTTGTGCACTTCGGCTTCGTCTTTCCCACGGACAAAATGACGGCGATGAGAAAGCTCCTTCCAGCCTTGTACCTGGTATCGATAGGATTTCTGCTCTGGATGACTGTTACCTTTCTTTTCGCCACTTTCCCGGCCTCGGTTACCGGCTACCATCGTTTCCTGACTTCATTTGATCTTTTCCGCTGGTTTTTCTCGGCCTGTATTGTACTGGGAGTGGCCAATTTTCTGCATTCCTATTTCACGGCGATTGAGGAGATGGAACGGCGCAAGCTCCGCTGGGTCATTCTGGGTCTTGCGGTGGGACCGCTTGGCTTCATCCTGCTCTGGGTTATTCCGTATATTCTTCTGGGGCGCGCTCTGGTAGCGGCCGATATCATCGTGTTGATCTCCGCTATCGCGCCGGTCACCTTCGCCATCTCTATCGTCCGTTATCATGTGATGGATATTGATCTGATCCTCAATCGCGGCACGGTTTACGCCATTGTGCTGGGGGCCCTATTTACCATTTACGCCCTGGTTGTGGGCACCGTGGCGGGGCTGGTGGGGACTTTCACCGTGCGGGTGTCGCTGATTGCCTCCGGTGTGGCGGCGACGATTGCGGCGCTGCTCTTCGAACCCACCCGCCGTGCGGTTCAACGCTTTGTAGACCGCACCTTTTTCCGGATCAAGTACAATTATCGGGAAGCCCAGCGGCACTTCTTGAAAGCAATGACAGACTGCGTCGATGCCCAGGGCCTTGCCGATCTCATCGTAAGTCGGACGAATGCTTTGCTGCGGGTGGAGCAAATTGGATTTTTCAGTCTGGAAGGGCCGGACCGCCGACCCGTCCTGGTTGCCCACCATAATGGCGAGCTGTTCCTGGCCCCCGGGGTCCCGGAGCAATTGAAGCAGCTGCTGCCCCGATCGCAGATTACGCGGGGCTTAGATGACAAGATCGAACCTGGCGCACCTCATGAGTCCGCCGACCTGGAGCGCTTCCGGGATCTGGGAATCGCCCTGCTGCTGGCTATATTGTCTGAGCGCTCGGAGATGCAGGGCTTTCTCGCAGTGGGACCCAAAAAGTCGGGAGCGCGGTTTAGTATCGAGGACATCGATCTGCTCCAATCCATGGTCACCCAGGCGGGTCTCGCCCTGGCCCGGATTACCCTTCGACAAAAGTTGGTGCTGGAACGGGCGGAGACCCGTCGCCTGGAAGAACTGAACCGCCTCAAATCATACTTCGTGTCCAGCGTATCGCATGATCTGAAAACACCGCTCACCTCAATCAAGATGTTTACCGAGCTACTCCAGACGCAGCCGGAGATCGGGCCCGAGCAGGCTGGCGAATACCTGGAGATTATTGGCGGCGAAAGTGAACGCCTGACCGCGCTCATCGATAACGTCCTGGACTTCGCTAAGGTGGAGCGGGGGGTTAAGGAATACCATTTTGCTGAGGTCAAACTCAATGAGCTGGTGCAGACGGTACTAAAGTCGTTGCACTACCAGTTCAAGATGCAGCAATTCCAGGTGCATGCCAACCTGTCCCCCGCAGAGAGTGTCATTCGGGCTGACGCCGACGCGGTCACTGAATCCCTCATGAATCTCCTGTCGAATGCCATGAAGTACTCACCGGAAAAGCGGGAGGTAGCCGTATCGACTTTCATCCGGGATGGCTTTGCCGGCATTAAAGTTGAGGACCAGGGAATCGGCATCTATCAGGCCGACCTGGAACACATTTTTGAGCCCTTTTATCGGGCACAGGAGGAGACCGCCCGGCGGCTGGCGGGTGCCGGTCTGGGCCTGGCTCTCGTCAAGCATACCATGGAGGCCCACAAGGGGAGAGTGGAAGTGCGCAGCGCTCTCGGGAAAGGAAGTGCCTTTACGCTCCTCTTTCCAACGGAGGTGGATCGTGAGACGGATTCTGATCGTTGAGGATGATCCGGCCATCGTAAAGGGCCTGGAAGCCAGTCTGAAGGAGGAACACTATCAGGTTCTTTCAGCCCTGGACGGTGAAGCGGGCTATCAACTGGCCAAAGGAGAGAACATTGACCTGATCATCCTCGATGTTATGCTGCCCAGGAAAAACGGTGACGAAATCTGCCGTGATCTGCGCGCCGGGGGCATCGAGACACCGATTATCATGCTCACCAGCAGGAAAGAGGAGCTGGACAAGGTACTGGGATTAGAACTGGGCGCTGACGATTACGT
>JBGVTM010000201.1 GCA_041862535.1 Candidatus Neomarinimicrobiota bacterium
AGGCGGCAGCGATCGCGCTGTGGTGTGGGGAACTGGGCAATGAGCTGGTCGGGAATATCCAGGTCGAAGTCCGATAGTCGTGGTGCGCTTTCATTAGTAGGGCGATCCATCCCGCAGACGAGGGCTACCAAAGGCGTTGCTGAGGTTGTTTTGCGTTGCCAGGTGACTTCAGTTTGAGGTAGGAATACACGCGCTCCAGAGCGACGCGTCCGCGGGGGGTTCGCTGCAGGAAGCCTTCCTTGATGAGGTACGGTTCATATACCTCTTCGATGGTTCGGGGGGACTCATGCAGCGCTACCGCCAGCGTCTCGATGCCCACCGGCCCGCCGTTATAGTTGTTCACCAGCGTGGTGAGGATACGCCGGTCCATCTCATCCAGGCCGATCTCGTCGATACCGAGTCGTTTCAACGCGTTTTTAGCCATCTTGACCGAGAGATGCCCGGTACCATCCACTTCTGCAAAGTCCCGTGCTCGGCGAAGGATGCGGTTTGCCACGCGCGGAGTGCCACGTGAACGGCGGGCGATTTCTTCCGCCGCTTCCGGGTCCACGCCAATTTCGAGCAGCTCCGCAGACCGGACGATCACCTCCTTGATCTCATCCGGGGAATAGAAATCGAGTCGCAGGACGACACCGAACCGGTCACGTAGCGGGGAGGTGAGATTTCCCAGGCGGGTGGTTGCGCCGATAAGGGTAAAGGGAGCCAGGGCCAATTGGACAGAGCGGGAGGCGGGGCCTTTGTCCAGCATGATATCGATGCGATAGTCCTCCATGGCCGCGTATAAATACTCTTCCACGGCATTGTTGATACGGTGTATTTCGTCTATGAAGAACACGTCCCGCTGGGCCAGGTTGGTGAGAATGCCGGCCAGATCGGCGGGCCGCTCCAGCACCGGCCCGGAGGAGGCCTTGATATTGACACCCAGTTCCCGGGCGATGATATAGGCCAGGGTGGTCTTCCCAAGACCGGGAGGACCGAACAGGAGTACGTGATCGAGGTTCTCACTGCGTCGCAGGGCGGATTCGATATAAACCCGCAGGTTTGCCACCGTCTCCTCCTGGCCGATGAACTCTGTGAGTCTGGACGGACGCAGAGATTTTTCGGCGATAATATCTTCTTCGGTGGGCCGCGGAGCAGTGAGTTTGGATTCGATCATTTCAAAACACGCTGGATATCATCTTCAGGGACGGATGAAGGCCACATTGTGATATGCCAAAATTAGTACGCGTTATAGCCGACATTCAGGCCACATTCTCCCTGCTGCTACCATTGAGTGGAGCCGTTAACGGTCACGGAATACAATAGCCGTTTCCATACCACGGAAAAAAGTTACTTCGGTGCCCATAGTAAACAAAGCGGGAAGTCAGGTGCGAGCTCACCCCTGAGATCGGAGGTGATTCACTGACCGGCTGGTGCAAGTGACTATAGCCTACCTCCATGAGCGGCAATTAATTTTGCTACTGCCGATATTTTGTACATTTTTATTGAGGAGTGCGCCATGCGGCAAGATCTGATTACCCGCGGCCGTTTTATCAAGACTGCCGCCGGCCTGCTAGCGGGACTGCCTTTTGCTTCCCACCTGCGGGCTGGATTTTCAACTATCTCACGGGTCAGTAAGCAAAGGTATCCGGTGCGGGTCATTGCTTCGGCCAACGGCCTCGAAGCTATCAAGCGAGCTTACCAGCTGATAACTAACGGAAGCGACACTCTCGAGGCGGTCATAGCCGGGATCAATCTGGTGGAGGATGATCCGGAGGATGTGTCGGTGGGTTATGGTGGCCTGCCTAATGAGGATGGAGTGGTGGAGTTGGATGCGGCGGTGATGCACGGTCCCAGCCACCGGGCCGGCGCGGTAGCTGCCCTCAGGAACATCAAGAATCCTTCCAGAGTGGCCAAGCTGGTCATGGAGACCACCGATCATGTGCTGCTGGTCGGGGAGGGGGCCCTGCGGTTTGCCCGCGCCCACGGATTCAAGGAACAGGACCTATTGACCGAGAAGGCCCGTAAGATCTGGCTGAAATGGAAGCAATCCCTTTCTCCTGATGATGATTGGCTGGCGCCTCCTGATGAAGACCCGCAGACCGGCTCGGTGGGCTTTCTGGCCCGACCTATGGGAACCATTCACTGTGCGGCGATGAACTCGCGGGGGGACATCTCGTGCGCTACCACCACCAGTGGCCTGGCCTTCAAGATTCCCGGCCGGGTGGGCGACTCGCCCATTGTGGGGGCGGGCCTGTACGTTGACAATGAGGTGGGTTCCTGTGGCAGCACCGGCCGGGGCGAAGCCAACCTCCAGAACCTGTGCAGCTTTGCAGCGGTGGAGTTGATGCGCGGTGGCATGTCACCCAAAGACGCCGGACTGGAGGTGTTGCGCCGGGTGGTGAGCCATACCCGCGAGGCCCGTCTGCGGGATGAAAAGGGGCGGCCCAACTTCGGACTTAAGTTCTACCTCCTCGGCAAAGGGGGCTCCTATTCCGGTGTAACCATGTGGGGGCCGTCCAAGTTTGCCGTGGCTGATGCCAAAGGTGCCCGACTGGAGGAGTGCGCCTTTCTCTATGCAAGGGATAATTGATCGGCCGCCGGGGGCGAGGTAACTTCCGCCCCGGCTAGCGGCGTGAAGGAGTAACTGTGGCGAATCAGTCCCGAAGGTCCCGGAGGGACTCCTCGGCGGGAGATCCCGTGGGAAAGCCAACCTACGATTTTCTATACAAGAATTATGCCTGGCCGGAGCCGGGCACCGAGCGCGTGTGTCCCTTTTCGGGCATCCCCCTGCAATTGAACGAGCAGCGGCCTGGTTATAATGGTAAACCCTGGACCTGTCCCGAGTGCGTCTGGTTTTTCAGCGAGGAGGAGCTGAGGGCCCCGGCTGCCTTCAAGGGCAAAGACTGCCCGTACACGCTCCAGCTTAAAGAAGAAACATCCATCGGCGAATAGCCGTCAGCGGCCAGCCTTCAGCAATCAGCCGGTAGGAACATAGCGCGGGCTCGCCGTGTCGGCCGTCACCCTTCGACGGAGCTCAGGGTGACACCTGGCCTTTACTTCAACAGCACCAGCTTGATACCGTGGATTTTCAAAGGGCGTTAACGCCCTGCGGGTTTCCTTCTGTTCCTTTGCCCCCCAGCCGTAAACGGCCGGGTTAATCTGCAAATCATTCGTTCCCTCGCTCACCTGGCCATTTATGGTGCCTCTACTTCATGAGGATCATCTTGATGCTTCTGGAATATAGCGCCGTTACCAAGCGGACGATGTAGACTCCGCTGGGGGCCGGCTGGCCATTGGCTAGCAGGCCATCCCAGACTACGTGGTGGTATCCGGTGGGCCAAGGCCCATCCAGTAACACAGCCGTCTCCCGACCCTGGAGGTCGTAGACCACTAGCTGCACCGATGTTGCGCGGGGCAGGGCGAAGCGGAGGGTGGTGGCGTGATTGAAGGGGTTGGGGTAGTTCTGGTGCAGGGTGAAGGCGGTGGGTAGGCTTGGGGATTCCTCCGTTCCTAGCACCGTCACTGACACTGCCTGGGAATAGCCGCTCTCATTGCCGTTGATATCCATGGCCGAAACCCAATAGTCGTAGCTCTGGCCCCTTTCAACAGTGGTATCTGCAAGAGCGGGATCATAGGTCTCAGCCATGATTTCCGCATTAGTATTGGCGGCGGCCTGCCGATATACCCTGAAGAAGTCGAAGTCGTAGTCCACCGGGCCATTCCAGACCAGGGAAACGGTGGGACCCTCAATCACCGACGCTACCAACCCCGTGGGGGCCGCCGGGATCAGGTTATCAATAGAGTAACCCGAGTCCATCGGTGAGGTGTAGTATACGGCAGGATCGGTGGTGTGGGCGGTGACCTGGAACCGGCTCCAGACGAGGCCGTAGGCGCTGGAATCGCCGAAGGTGGCGGCCAGGTAAGTGTAGCTTTCGGCCTGGCGGGCAGTCACCGTGCCCAAGTCCACCCATTCACCGTGGGGGTTCTGGAGCTGGATGCTGTATTGTGTGAGGCCTCCCAAAGGGTCATGATAGCTTGCAGACCAATTAAGATAAACATGACGCCCCTGGTCCTGTGGGACGTCCACGATGCAGGCGATAACGGGATAGTAAGGAGGATTAACTGTGACATAATTTTCTTTTGTGATTATTAGCGTATCAACACCATCTGACACCGTTAAACTCACGGTATACAGACCTATTTCAGTATAAGTCCATACGGGATTCTGTTCCTGGGAATCCATGGTTCCGTCATTATTGAAGTCCCATGCCCAAGATGTAATATGACCCATTGGATAAGAAAGATCCGCAAATTGTACGGTGAGAGGCACCCTTCCTTCGGTTGTGTTAGCACTAAAATCAACAACAAGCTGTTCGTATTCATCGGCACTTGTCTTAATCAGCCATACATCATTAAGACCTGCTCCATAGGAATAGGTAATGCCAGTAATTACATATCCATTGTCTTTCGTTTGCTGCACGGAGAGGCCTAAATCTTGGTCATTCCCCCCAAACGTCTTTTCCCACTGCACGTCGCCATTTATGTCGGTTTTGATTAAATATACATCGGTATATCCATAGGGATTGTCATAAAAACCAGTAATTATATAATTACCGTACTTAGTTTCCTTAACAGATCGGCCTCCATCATATCGATTATCTCCGAAGGTCTTTGTCCAAAGAGTATCACCATTACTATCTGTCTTAATTAGCCACACATCAGAATACCCTGCCCCATAGGATCTAGTCTCTCCAGTAATGATGTAACCTCCATCCATTGTTTGCTGGACCGAATGACCTTCATCCTCATCACTTCCACCAAATGTCTTTGTCCAGAGAGTGTCGCCGTTGATGTCAGTCTTGATCAACCAAACGTCTGAATATCCTTCTCCATAAGACCACGTCCACCCAGTAACGATAAAACCACCATCAACAGTTTGTTGAACAAACCTTCCAAAATCAGCACTACTTCCTCCAAAGGTTCTTGTCCATAAGGTGTCGCCATTGGTGTCGGTTTTTATCAACCACACATCACCATCACCTGCACCATAGGAACGAGTATACCCAGTAATAATGTAACCGCTGTCAGTCGTTTGCTGGACAGAAAAGGTAGCATCACCACCTGTCCCACCAAAAGTCTTTATCCATAGCGTATCTCCATTACTATCTGTCTTGATTAACCAAACGTCAGACTCATCTGCAATTATGGGATCATAATAATAGCCTGCGATGATATAACCATAATCAGGCGTTTGTTGGACAGACATACCTCTATCATCACCATGTCCACCAAACCTGCTTGTCCACAGAGTTTCACCATTGCTGTCGGTCTTTATTAGCCAACCTCCGACACCATAGGAGCGGGTATAACCGGTGATGATATAACCTCCATCAATCGTTTGTTGGACACAGTATCCTCCATCCTCATCACTTCCCCCAAAGGTTCTCGTCCATAAGGTGTCGGGTCCTTCGCCCTGGCTCAGGGCAGACTGGGCGCGTAGTGAGTTGGCAATACCGGTGAATAATAGGATTACAGTCAACAGATAATTCAGTTTCATAGGGCGCCTCCGTCTGTTATGGTTGAAGCAGGTTTGCGGACTGGCACTAGGCGAAAAACGCAATTTTGTCATCGAGAAAAACCTACTATGAAAAGGTATTGATTGCCGGTGAGTCAGGCAAGGGATTAGGGACCTGCCCTGAGTGTTCGCCTGAGATCACATCGAAGGGGATGAAAATCGCTGGGGCGACTCACCGAGTCGCCCCTACATACTGATGATTGCTAACTGCTGACTGCTCTTACAGGTACGGCCGCAGGTGGGTGCTGCGGGACTTGTGCTGCAGGCGGCGGATGGCCTTTTCCTTGATCTGCCGCACCCGCTCGCGAGTGAGACTGAACTCCTCGCCGATTTCGTTGAGCGTCAGAGCATAGTCCTGGTCGATTCCGAAGTACATCTTGATGACGTCGCGCTCGCGATCCTTGAGCGTGGACAAGGCCGACCGAATCTCTTCCTTGAGGGAGTCGTGGATCAAGATAGTATCCGGCTCCGGTGACTCGGGGTCGGCGATGACATCCATCAGGGAATTGGAGTCGGTGTCGGAGAAGGGCATATCCAGAGACTGGTGCCGCCGGCTGATCTGGATGGTGTGGGCCACTTCGTGGGGTTCCTTATCCACGTGCTTGGCGATCTCCTCGACCAGGGCCGGACGCTCGTACTGGTGCTCCAGCTCCTCAGCCGCTTTCACGATCTTGGTGATATCCCCCTGGCGGTTGAGCGGGACGCGCACCATGCGGGAGTGCTCGGACAGGGACTGGAGAATGGACTGGCGCACCCACCACACGGCGTAGGAGATGAACTTGAAGCCCCGGGTCTCGTCGAAGCGCTCGGCGGCCTTGATGAGACCGAGATTGCCCTCACTGATCAGGTCTTCCAGCGGACGACCCTGACCCTGGAACTTCTTGGCGACGCTCACCACGAAACGCAGATTGGATACAATCAGCTCGTGCTGAGCCCGCTTGTCACCTTTCTTGATGCGCTGGGTGAGTTCGATCTCCTTGGCCGGCTTCAGCGGTTCATATTTGCTGATTTCCGCCAGGTAGTTACCTAAAGCGCGGTTGGAATCACTTCCCATAGATGTCTTTAAAACTCTCCTTACTTTTACCTAACGAGCGTTGATTTATTTTGCCTGCTTTATTCAACAGGGCAAAACCTGAACTTCATTAAGGGACGAATTGTTCCCATCGTCGTGAATAAGCGGAAACCATCCTTCACTTTCAGCGCTTCCTCAGCTGCACAAAAACGCTTTATTTGCCTGAAAATCAGAGTTCAAGTCTACAGATAAATTCATAATTTGTAAAGAGTCGTTCCCTAACGTTCGTAGTTCTTTCCCCTGGCTTCCTGGCTACTGTAGGTTTAGCCAGATATGTTTATCGGCAGCCAGAGGCAGTTTTTGAAGGGGACGGTGATTTTGGTCGTAAGGCACATAATGTGGTGTTAAACAGGTCAGGTTGGCCTGTATGGGCCGGTCCCTTAGCGGTAAATTTTCACCTCAAACTATCATGCGACGGGTGTAGTCATGACCAATCCCATCATGAGTTTTGTATTGCGCAGTGAGCGGGGGGAAAGTGTGCATCTCACCGCCGCCGTGCTGATTGATCCCTCCGGTGCGGCGGTATTGTCCGCCGGGCTGGTGGACATTCCCTTTTTTATTCGATCCACCGCAAAGCCCTACCAGGCCATTGCCCTGTTGGCCACGGGTGCTCTTGAGCAGTTTCGGTTGACAGAGGAGGACCTGGCCATTGCCTGTGCCTCCCACAGTGGAGAGCCGGGTCACGTGGAGGCGGTGCGCGCCTTCATGGCCCGGGCCGGCGTGTCGGAGGCAGCCCTTCTGTGTGGTCCCCACTTTCCTTATAATCGGCAGGCGGAGGAGGAACTGCTGCGTCGGGGAGAACGTCCCACCGCGCTGCACAATAACTGCTCCGGCAAGCATGCCGCTTTTCTGGCCGCGGCACGGGCTATGGGCGCTCCACTGGACGGTTACCTGAGCCCGGACCATCCGGTGCAGCAGCTGATTCTGGAACACCTCCAGCGGCTCTCAGGGATCGAGGACATCCCGGTGGGGGTAGATGGCTGCTCGGCCCCGACTTTTTTCCTGACCCTGACGCTGCTAGCCCGCCTGGCTCAGCGCCTGGCAGCCGGCGACGATCCGCTGCTGGTACCTCAATTTAAGGCCATGGTCAGCAATCCCTTCCTGGTGGGAGGTACGGGAAGGTTTGATACTGATTTCACCACCGTGATGAATGGCCGGGCCGTGGCCAAGGAGGGGGCTGAGGGCCTGCAGACGGTGGCCATTCGAGGCCGCAAGGGCCGCGGCTGGGGCCTGGCGCTGAAAGTGCTGGACGGCAGCGCCCGCCCCATGGGCCAGGTAGCCCTGGAAATCCTGAAGGCCTTCAAGCTGGTCGGATCGGCAGAATTGGAGCAGCTGGCCGCGCACTACCGGCCTGCTTACACCAACCGCGCCGGACTGAAAGTGGGTACTCTGCTAACCCAACTGGAGCCGGGGCCGTAACAGGGCCAGTATCAGGTACCTTATCGTTCAGTGCCTTGCCTCTCTGATAACGTTTTTATTGTTAAGTAAACTGTTATTCCCTTGTCTTTTTCAATAAATGGCATGTAATAGGCGTAGAAGCGAGTGGATGAGATCACTCGAAGGGAGCAGGTGTTGCCGCGCTGAGGACCGATGATCTGCCGCCCCTTTGCCGAGCGGAGATCAGGTTAAAGTGAAGTCGTGATACAGGCGCTTGCCTTCAGGAGCCAGCTCTTTTTTGACATTCCGACCTGACAGTGAACAGGCCCACATTTTCAGGGTGACGCGGGTGCGGAAGATGCCGCGGTAAAGGCGCTCCATGGCATCTCCTCGTTGGACAGCTGCCATGAGAAAATGGTAGCGGCTGCCTTTCATCCGGTGATAGAACCATCGGACCAGTCTTGTCAGGTCGGGTTCGTACCCCGGACCGCAGGCGATATCGCGGAGCCACAGATAACGTAGAATACCTCCCGTGATAGGCAGCGCCGGCAAAGGGGTGAAGCGATTCAGTAACCGCGTTAAGGAGGCCACCAGTGCCAGGTAGGGACTGTAGGCCTCTACAATCGGTTTTTTGAAGGTGCCCTGGTCCCAGGTATGGGCCACGGCTACAGCTTTCCCATTTCTGTGGGCCAGGACGTAATCTTCTATCCGCATCCCTTCTTCTGTCAGTGCCATCACTCGCTGGAGCCTTTCAGGGGTGACCTCGATACGGAACTGATGGCGTTGATAATAACTATTCAATAGTTCGCAGATGGTTGTTAGATCGTCCCGGGTTGCCGGCCGCAGCTCCAGTCCCTTAAGGCTGTTTTGCACCGGCAGACCGGGATAAAGCTGGAGCATATCAAAAGTCGCGAGGTAGACGAAGTGGGGGAATCCCGCCCGCCCGGGAGTGAGATTTTCCACCGCCGAGTTGCCTACCAGGGTGGTTCCGATAGTCAGATCCACGCCATCAGCGCTGGCCTGCTGGTGTGCCTGGCGGAACAGGTGATAGATCAGGGGTGACTTGCGATAGTCGGGGTGCACGCGCACGTCGGCCAGCCAGCCCACTGGCTCCGGCCGTTCATTGACCAGTACCGGTTGCCAGCTCCAGCTGACGCTCCCGACTAACCGATCCCCGACCTCGGCCACCCACATGTAGCTGCGGGTGAAAAAGCGTAGTATCCGGGTATAATCGCCTTCGCGATAGATAAACAGGGTGGTATCGCCCGCCATGGGGCAGGCGCGTTCCAGCTCATCCAGGCGAGAAAAATCGGCGGGGGTTGCTGGCCGGATGTGAGGGGGCATGTTGAAAACTACGAGGGTAGCTTCCAATCAGAAAAGGTTTTTATGATAGATTTACACCTTAAGAAACGATCCGACTATCACGAAGGCATTGTTTCTGGCATATCGGACATGTAAGTTCGCCACGTTTCAGGTAAGCTATTGCAGTTAAATGATAAGCGCCTGAGACGAAAGTCGTCATATCCGTAGGCGGGCTGTGGTCCCGACTGTCCGGCTCAGGAGTTCGGGCTGTGGCGATCGGTTAATACTCATACCAGCGGCACTATTGCTGGCCGCCTAGCTTTCACCATCACCCTACGGATAACTGACTGACACGAATGCCCCGGGCTTGCTTTATGTATCCAATCGGGGGTCGTCTAAGGGCAGGACTACGGGTTTTGGTCCCGTCAATCGAGGTTCGAATCCTCGCCCCCGAACGCGATTCAATGGAATTAATGCACATATCGTCATGAAGCTATTCGCCGGTCGATCCAATCCGAAGCTGGCCCAAGAGATTGCTGATGAGCTGGGTATGCCCCTGGGAGCACTAACCATCAGGAATTTCAGAGATGGTGAGATCTGGGTAAAATTTGAGGAAAACATCCGCAACGAGGATGTTTTCATCATCCAATCTACCAATCCGCCGGCTGATAATATCATTGAGCTGATGTTATTGCTGGACGCCGCCCGCCGGGCTTCCGCCTACAGTGTCACAGCCGTGGTTCCCTACTATGGCTATGCGCGGCAGGACCGGAAGGACAAACCGCGGGTACCCATTTCTGCCCGGTTGTTTCTGGATACTTTCGAGGCGGTGGGGGCGAGTCGCATCATAACCATGGACCTGCATTCGCCCCAGATCCAGGGCTTCGTGAATATTCCCTTTGATCATCTCTATTCCCGGTTGGTCCTGCTCGAGCGTCTGAAGCGGGAGGGTTTGACCAATGAGACCGGGGTGGTGCTCAGTCCTGATATGGGCAGTGCCCGCATGGGCCAGGCATACGCCCGCTACCTGGATGTCGGCTTTGCACTGATCGACAAGCGTCGTCCGTCTCCCAACCGTGCTGAAGTAGTACACCTGGTAGGGCATTTGACAGACCGCCATGTGCTGGTCATTGATGATATGGTAGATACTGGCGGCACCCTTATCAGTGCAGCGGAAGCCGCTGTCGAGAACGGTGCCCTATCGGTGACGGCCATCGCCACCCACGCATTGTTCTCGGGTCCCGCTTCTGCGGATCTGCAACGGTCGCCCATCGACCATATTATCGTTACCAATACCATCGACTTTCAGACCAAGGGTTTAGAAGACAAGTTGGAGGTCATTTCGGTGGCCAAAATTTTTGCTGCCTCCATTCGGCGTATCACTGCCGGTCAATCCCTGAGTTCCCTGTTTGAATTGGAGAGTTAAGTCATGGCGACAAAAGAGTACAAGATTGAAGTTTTCAAGCGAGAAGAAAGCGGTAAGAGTGGTTTACGAAAACTCCGGGCGGAAGGAGTCATACCCGGCGTTTATTATGCTCACGATCAACAGGATGCTATTCCCTTTAAGGTAACCCTTAAGGAGCTGCGCCAGGCTTTGCAGAGTGACGCCCTGGTTTACCATGTGATTGTGGGTGGCAAGCGACGGAACGTACTAATCAAGGCAATCCAGTACCACCCCGTAACCGAAGAGATCATGCATGTGGATTTCCAGGGCGTCCGGATGGATGAGCAGGTGGAGGTACGGATACCCATCCACACGATTGGCCGGCCTATAGGTGTGAAAGATGAAGGGGGGCAGATCCATCAGGCCCTCATGGAGCTCGAGATCCGCTGCCAGGCGAGTGATATCCCGGCGTACATCGAAGTCGATATTTCTGACCTGCATATTGGACATGCTATCCATGCTGTTGACCTGGATATCGGGGAGGTTGAGTTAGTGACCAGTCCCGATACCATGGTGGTTTCAGTTTCCAAGGCTCGCGGTGCTGTAGAATTACCAGTTGTGGAGGAAGTTGAAGAGGAAGAATTTATATTTGAAGAAGGGGCGAAAGGGGAAGCTGCAGCGGAAGCGAGGGCCGAGCGATCCTCTAAAGAATAAGGCGGCGGTTTGCGACTGGTCATTGGTCTAGGGAACCCCGGTTCCCTGTATGCTAAGACCCGGCACAATTTCGGATACTGGGTGGTGGATGCCTTGGCAAGTTCTCGGCGGCTTCAATTTGGCCCGGGGAAGGGTGATTACCTGGTGGTCGTCCAAGAGTCCGCTGATCTGGCTCTGATAAAACCCACGCGTTTCGTGAATGAGAGTGGTCTGTCGGTACAGGAGGCGCTGGCGTTCTTTCGAGCTGCCCCGGAGGATATGTTAGTGATTTTCGATGATATTGACCTGCCGCTGGGCAGCATACGCTTCAGGCCGCGGGGCGGAGCAGGGGGGCATAAGGGTATGAGCTCCATCATTTATCAGGTGGGTTCGGAAGATTTCCCCCGTCTGCGGCTAGGCATTGCCACTAACGCGCTGATGCGCCCCAGTGAAAAGTATGTTCTGGAACCGTTCCGGCCTCAGGACGGTCCCCTGGTAACAGGGGTTCTAGAGCAGGCGGTTGGGGGGGTTAACTATTACCTTGAGCAGGGTATCGAGCGTGCGATGACCCAATATAACACGCGTATGATGGAAACACAGACAGAAAGAGAGACGCATTTAAGTTGAACCAGTTATTGGGGCTTATTCTCACAGCTGGCTTCCTGGCCCTGGTATTCGCTTTCTGGAAGACGCGCTGGATTGCGCGGCAGGATCCCGGTTCGGAGAGGATGGTGGAAATCGGTAGGGCCATCCGTGAAGGAGCGATGGCCTTTATCAAGGCCGAGTATCGTGTTCTGGCGGTTTTCGTAGTAGCGGTAGCACTGTTACTTTATTTTTTTAACCAGGGGCGTGGTTCCGGCCTGGGTTTGGTGGCGATATCATTTATAGTAGGGGCGTTGTGCTCCGGCCTGGCTGGTTTTATTGGATTGCGTGTCGCTACCAGAGCTAACCATCGCACCACCCATGCCGCCTCCAAGAGTCTCAATGCCGCCCTGGAGGTAGCTTTCGCTGGCGGCTCGGTCATGGGCCTGAGTGTTGTAGGACTGGGCGTGGTGGGATTGGTGGTGCTGTTTTATATCTATGAACCCATGTTCGCTGGACTGCCCCAGACCATGGAGGTCCTCTCCGGGTTTGCCATGGGAGCCTCTTCCATTGCCTTGTTTGCCAGGGTTAGTGGCGGTATCTATACCAAGGCCGCTGACGTCGGTGCTGATCTAGTGGGCAAAGTAGAGGCTGGTATTCCGGAGGATGATCCGCGCAACCCGGCCACCATCGCTGACAATGTAGGCGACAATGTGGGGGACGTGACCGGCATGGGGGCCGATCTGTTTGAGTCCTACGTGGGATCAATTATCGGCGCGATGGTGTTGGGATCATTGGCTGTCACCTCCGGTGGCAGTGCTACCTCCCGTCTGGTGGTGCTGCCCCTCTATTTAGCTGGTGCTGGTATTCTAGCGTCCATCATCGGCACTTTTTTCGTGCGGGTCCGCGAAGGGGGCAGTCCCCAGAATGCCCTGAATCTGGGGACCTTTACGGCAGGTCTGATCACGCTGATCGCCGCCTGGTTTATCACCCGCTGGCAGCTGCCTGAGGCGGTGCAGGTGGGTGGTAAGGTCATCGCCGCTGGCTCCGTTTTTGTCGCAGCTGTAACCGGAGTAGTGGCGGGCACCCTGATCGGTCTGTTCACAGAGTACTTCACCGCCGAGAACCGGGCGCCAGCCCGGCGTATCGCGCGGCAGTCGGAAACTGGGGCAGGCACTAACATCATCGCCGGTCTTGCTAACGGTATGTTCTCAACGGTGGCGCCGATTGTGGTGATCGCCGCAGCTATTATTTTGAGCCACGTTGCCAGTGGTCTCTACGGCATCGCCATCGCCGCCCTGGGCATGCTGTCCACCACGGGCATCCAGTTGTCCGTGGATGCTTATGGTCCGATTGCAGACAATGCTGGTGGAATCGCAGAAATGTCCCATCAAGCGCCGGAGGTTCGTCAACGCACGGATCGTCTGGACGCGGTGGGCAATACCACAGCGGCGATCGGTAAGGGTTTCGCCATTGGCTCGGCGGCTCTCACCGCCCTGGCTCTTTTTGCGGCCTATACGCGGGTGGTTGGACTGGAGAGTATTGACGTGGGCCAACCGATGGTGATGGCCGGGATTCTGTTGGGTGCCATGCTGCCGTTTCTATTTTCCAGTCTGGCCATGCAGGCGGTGGGAGCAACCGCCTCTGATATGATTGAGGAGGTCCGGCGGCAGTTCCGAGAGATTCCCGGTCTGATGGAAGGCAAGCAGCGGCCTGACTATGCCGCCTGCGTGAATATCTCTGCTAGGGCGGCCTTGCGTAAGATGGTGGCCCCCGGTCTGGTCGCCATTCTCACCCCGGTGCTGGTAGGCTATTTTGCAACCCCTGGCATGCTGGCGGGTGTCCTGACCGGGATAACCTCTTCAGGTGTGCTGCTGGCCATTTTCATGGCCAATGCTGGTGGCGCGTGGGATAACGCCAAAAAGCACATTGAAGGTGGTGCCTATGGGGGCAAAGGTTCTGCAGCCCACAAGGCCGCTGTTACCGGCGATACGGTAGGGGACCCCTTCAAGGATACCGCGGGACCATCATTGAACATTTTGATCAAACTGACAGCGGTGGTATCACTGGTGATAGCACCGTTGATCAAGTAGTATTCGGGAGAGTGATCGTGAGGTATTACGAAGCAATCTATATTGCCCACCCGAACCTTGAGCAGGAGGATTTATCCAAGCTCATTGAGGAGACGAAGGGTATGCTGAAAAAGCGGGGCTGTGAACTTCTGCACGAAGAAGTACTGGGTAAGAAACGCCTGGCCTACCCGATTCAGAAGCAACGGTTCGGGACTTACGTACTGCTCCAGTTTCAGGGTGATGGCATCAGTAATGCCGGCCTGAACCAGGATCTGGAGCTCAACGACAACATATTGGCTCACATGATCGTGCGGATCGATGAGGATGAGATCCGCGAGACGCGGGTGGAAGAATCTAAGGAGGAGCTCGTGTTTGTCGAGGGCCAGGAGCTGCCGGCCGGGATGGAAGAGGGCGAGGCTGAGGAGGAGGAACCCAGTCAGCCGCGACCGGAAATCGCCCCGGCTGATTCCACCTCGAATGAGGAAACCGAATTCTCAGAAGAGAAAGACCTGGAGCCAGAAATAAAAGAGTGAAGTCGTCGATAATGGTGTATCGCCATTCATTGATCGTCTTATGTCGGTATACACATGAAGGGGGATGGGCTTATGGATCTTCGAATGCCTGATCTGAACCTAGTACTGCTGGCGGGGAACTTGACCAATGATCCCAAGTACTCCGAGACCAAGAATGGTACGCCAGTGGTCAACTTTTACATGGCCTCCAACAAGCGATTCAAGGATCGCAACGGCATTATCAAGGAGGACGTCTGTTTCGTCGGTGTGGTGGCGTGGGATAATCTAGCTGTCAGTTGCCGGGACAATCTCCAGAAGGGCAGCAGTGTGTTGGTAACAGGAGAATTGCAGAGCCGCAAATTGTTCTCGGAGGATGGTTCCGGGCGCAATGTGGTCGAAATCAAGGCGAAGAAGATTCAATTCCTGGATGCACATCGGGTCATGGTGGATTCCTTTGAAGTGGAACCGGAGGAGGCATCCACCCGGAATCCCGATCTGGACGAGGAAACTTAGACCTACAACTTAGTGACGGCCTGGTGGCTGATCTCGGCCGGGATCAGCGACCTGAGGCAAATTAGAGGAGTCTGACAGATGGCTTTTGTAAGCCGGCGGAAGGTCTGCAAATTTTGCGAGAATCAAATCCGGAAGATTGATTACAAGGATGTCCGGACCTTGCGGCGATTCATCACCGAACAGGGTAAGATCATTCCCCGCCGGATAACGGGTGTTTGTGCTCGCCACCAGCGGCAGTTGACCCGTGCTATCAAGCGGGCCAGGAATATCGCCTTGATTCACTATACGCTTGATGTCACCCAGTCCTAGGTGAGCCGGGAGAAGTGCTGATGGAAATCATTCTGATGCAGGATGTTGACAGCCTTGGAACGGCCGGACAGGTAGTGCAGGTTAGTGCCGGATATGCCCGGAATTACCTTTTCCCCAAGCGTCTGGCCCTGCTAGCTACGCCAGCTAACCTTAAGAAGGTAGCGGAGGAGACGCGGTTGGGCGAAATCCGGGTTGCCCGACAGCGAGCGGAGATGGCCAAGGTGGCCGAAAAGCTAAGGAAGGTCGCCGTTACCGCAACGGTCAAGGTTGGAGAAGACGAGAAGGTATTCGGTTCGGTCACTTCGCAGACCATTGCCGACCTCCTCGCCGGGAAGGGCTATGAGTTTGACCGAAGGGACATCAACCTGGAGGAACCACTCAGGTCCCTGGGGCAGTACGATGTGGAAGTGAAGCTAGGTCATGGGATTACCAGCACCGTGAAGGTGTGGGTAGTACGGGAGTAGTACCCACGGCTCGGTCTGCTGACTGCATCCCGCCATCTCTGCTACTATCGTCCCGGCTATACTACCAGTGAAAAATTCCCTCATTCTGGGTTCTAAGCGGCGTTTTTGACTGTGTACGCCCAAGTTGTTCTGCCCTTCTCCAGTTACAAATCCTTCACCTACCGGATTCCCCCCGAGATTGAGTCTGCAGTGCGGGCCGGGAGTTTTGTGGAGGTGCCCTTCCGCCAGCGAAGCGCCACTGGTGTAGTAATAAGCCTTCACGGGCGGGCACCTTTTAAAGGCAAGATCAAGCCTATACGGGCTATCAGGGAAGAGCCGACGGCCCTTCCGCAGGATCTCTGGGCCACGCTGGAATGGATCAGCCGTTATTATGTCACGCCGCTGGGGCTAGTGCTGAAAAGTGCCCTTCCGCTGGGCTTTTCCGAACGGGCATTAGTAGCGCAGCGGAGCCTGGTGTCGGTCACGGATGCGGGTTGTCAAGCCCTATCGGGATGGTCGCAGCGGGCTCCGGTCCAGAGGGCAGTGTTGGAATTCCTGGTGGCTCAATCGGGGGAAGTACCTGTTACCGATCTCGCAGGAATTGCAACTGATCCTTATGCGACCTGCCGCAGGTTAGCGGCCCATGGCTGGGTACGGTTGGAAAAGGGCACGGTGCCGGCTGACCCCTTCAGCCTGATGGAGCCGTCAGGCGGTAAGGAGGTCTGTCTCACTGAGGAGCAGGAGCGGGTGCTGGCGTCGGTGATGCGAACCAGTGCTGAAGGGCGGTTTGCCCCGATTCTGCTGCGGGGTGTCACTGGCAGTGGTAAGACGGAGATTTACCTGAAGGCGGCGCAGGAGGTGCTGGCGCAAGGGGGCTCAGTTCTGGTGCTGGTGCCGGAGATTGCCCTTACGCCGCAGGTGGCCCAGCGGTTCCGGGCGGCGTTCGGCCAGCGCGTAGCTCTCTGGCACAGTCATCTATCCCGGGGGGAGCGGGCCTGGACCTGGCAGGAGCTCCTTCGGGGGCGTTTTTCGGTGGTGGTAGGGGCCCGGAGCGCACTGTTTGTGCCTTTACCGCGCCTACGGCTGTTGATTATTGATGAGGAGCAGGAAGGGAGCTACAAGCAGCAAGAACCGGCGCCCCGCTATCACGCCAGGGATACGGCCTTGATGCGCGGGAAATATGCTGAAGCCGTGGTGTTGATGACCAGTGCTACTCCCAGTGTGGAATCTTATTATAATAGCCTGATGGACCGGTTCACGAGCCTGGAGCTCACGGGGCGGTTCGGCGGGGCGGTATATCCCCGTGTTCGTTTAGTGGACCTGAAGGCTGAACGCCAGCGGACGGGGAACTATCAGCTGGTCCTTTCAGAGCCCCTCGTGGCGGCCATTGGAAAGCGCCTGGAGCGCAAAGAGCAGGTGATTCTCCTGCAGAACCGGCGGGGGTTTGCCCCGATCATCGGTTGCAACGATTGCGGCTACGTGATGGAGTGCCCCCACTGTGCGGTTTTATTCACCTATCATAAGTCCAGGCGATTGCTGGTGTGCCACTATTGCGGCGCTACCGCCCCGGGTCCCGAAGCCTGTCCCCAATGCGGCAGCCCCTACATCTACCTCCATGGTGTTGGCACGGAAAAGGTGGAGGAGCATTTGCGGCAGCTGTTTCCGGGGGCGAGTATACGGCGCATGGATGTTGATACCACCCGCCGTCGAGGTGCCCTCCAGCAAATTCTCCAGGAATTCGCCGAGGGAAAAATTGACATCCTTCTGGGCACTCAAATGATCGCCAAGGGGCTGGACTTTGGTAACGTCACCCTGGTAGGAGTAGTGAATGCCGACACCGCCCTTTTTTTACCTGATTTCCGGGCGGGAGAGCGTACTTTCCAGTTAGTATATCAAGTTTGTGGCCGGTCGGGACGGCGTCCGGAGAAGCCGGGAGAAGCTATCATCCAGACCAATCATCCCACGGATATTGCCATCAAAGCGGCAGCTCGTCTCGACGCCCATCGGTTCTACAATCAGGTTTTGGCTGAGCGTCAGGAACTATTATATCCCCCTTTTTCCCGATTGGTCAGGCTGCTACTTCATGGAAAGGACCGGGAGAAGGTCTGGCAGCGGGCCCGGGATCTGCGTAGCAGATTGACGCCGTTGCAGAAGGGCATGACTCTCCTGGGTCCGGCCTCGGCGCCCTACGAGCGGCTGCGGGGCCTGTGGCGGGTGCATCTGCTATTGAAGTCCAGCCGGGAGGTCGATACCAAAGGCCAGCGTCTACATCAACTCGTCCTTGCCCGGGTCCCCCGCGCCTGGCTGGAGCGGAGTCATCAGGGTGTTCGGCTGATAATCGACGTCGATCCAGTGTCCCTGCTATGATCTGCGCTGCTGATAAATGGTTAATATGGCTGCTATTTCCCTGGTGGTTTGGGGCCGCGGTGGAGCCACATCCATCGGATTCGGTTATCACCACCGGGTCTGTCGCCAGTTCGCTGGGGAATTTTACACTTCATTTCCCGGCTGATTATCCGGTGGAGGTGGAGACATATCTCCGGGAATTGACCGTGGATGTGACCCTGGCCCTCGTCAGTCGGTTTGGCCCAGTGGAGCCGGCCCCTTTTCAATTGATGATTGTGGATTCCCGGGCCCAGCTGGAAAAATGGGTGGGCGGTAAGCTACCTACATGGATTCATGCTGTGGCCCGGGAACATCCCCCAATGGTTGTAGTGCTGGGACCCGCTACCGAGGTAGCTGAGCCGATCAGCCACCGATTTGAACAGATCCTGCTCCACGAGTTGACTCACGTCTACCTCTATCGTCTCTATCCCAGCCGTAATGGTGAGCGCTTGCCCGGTTGGTTCCATGAGGGGTTGGCCGTCCACGTCAGTGGTGGCCTGGATCGGGGTCTGCACCAGGCCCTGGTCCGGGGCCGGCTCACCGGGCGGTTCTATACCCTGGACCAGCTGGACCGGATTTACCACACCTCGTCCGTACTCAGCGAGCTGGCCTATGCCCAGTCCGTAGTTGCGGTCCAGACCATGGAAGATTTTTATGGCCAGGGGGTATTCCGGTCTCTTTTTGATGAGATTCGCGGTGGACTGCCTTTCCCTGCGGCCTTTGCGCAGATAGGGGGGGAGCCACTGGAGGAGTTTCAGGCCCGCTACCAGGCGGCGCTGAGACGGCGCTATAATATTCTCCTGGTGCTGGCTGATCCCGGCGTTCTGTTTATCCTGTTGCCACTGCTGTTATTGACAGCCTATCTAATAAAATTATGGCGTAATCGGGCTATTGCTGCCAGGTGGGCCGCTGAAGATATTGGAGGCGGTGATCGTCCAGGGAACCTGGCCCCACCTGATGATAACCACCAGGTGAATGGGTGGGAATAAGTCGTGAGCCGGCATAACGTGGATGAATGGCTGCAACGCCGTTCCGTAGTTGCAATACTAACTGCGAGTCTGTGGCTTCCGGCGATGGTATCGGCTCAGACGAGCTTCGAATGGCTGACCGATGCCGTCCATCCGCGTGGCATGGCGCTGGCTAACGCAACGGTAGCGGACGCGGATCCCGCCGAAGCTTTGGGCCTGAATCCCGCTGGACTCCAGTGGGCCTTTTCCCCCGCTGGCTCGACGCGCCTATTCCAGTTGGGCCTCAGGCGCTATCCTGCCGATATCACTCAACAGGTGATCCAGGTTGTTTTTCCGGCTGGTGAACAATTGGTAGGGATTGAAATCCGCCATTTCGACTATGGGACTTTTTATGGTTACGACGATGATGGCCGGAGGCAGGAAGACTATACAGCTGGTGATCTACTGTTGCGTAGCGGCTTGCGACACATGGTGGGGAGGTACCTAGCTGTGGGAGTGGCGGTTGGGATGCTGTCCAGCCAATTAGAAGCGGTGACTGCCCGGGCCCTGGTGTGGTCTTTGGGGGTGCAACTGGAAGTGGTGCCTCTGGCGGCCCGTCTGGGTGTCGTAGTACAGAATCGAGGTCGATTCACCACTCTCTTTGGGAACACTTTGCCTGATGAACTTCCTGGCACCTGGCTGGTGGGGCTGGCCAAGTCGCTGGCCTACCTGCCGTTTACCCTCTATATATCTGCTGGCCAGAATGTGGCGGATAGCCGACTGCTTTGGCGCCTGGGTGGTGAGTTTCGGCTGCATAGGCGCCTGGTCCTGCGCTTCGGTGTGGACCAGGGAAAAACGGACTACCGCCGGGGGAATGCCTACGCCGACCTGTTCTCCGGGTTCTGCCTGGGATTTGGCACCAGTGTGGGAGAGCCTGACCTGTCGAGGGTGACAAGCCGCAAACGACCTATGGTCCTTGCGCTGGATGGCGCGGCGAAGTTGTTGGGCCCGCTGGGATTCAGCACCTCGGTTGCCCTGGGACTGAGGTTTTAGGACCATTATGTCCATTGCGGTGTTACGGTGGGCCCGGTATTTGTTTGGCCTCTTGAGCCCGGGAGTCATTTTCATGGTTATAGTTAGATGCCCCGGACCGGCCCCTCCCTCCAGTCAGAATGGCGCTGAGGGACAACAAACGTGGGACATTCCCGCTTTTGGGACCGATTCGACCTTTGAGATAATGACCTGGAATCTGAGCAACTTCGGCCAGCGTTCGCCCGTGCCCCTTCATCGCGTGGCGGAGATTGTTCGTGATCTGGATGTGGATGTGGTGGCCCTGCAGGAAATCGTCAGCCAGGCGGTTTTTGAGGCGTTGGTGGATAGTCTCGCTGGCTGGAGCGGCTATCGGGCTTCGCCGACCAGCCCGGGGCAGGAGCTGGCCTTCCTTTACAAGGACTCCCTTTTTACCGTCGTCACGCCGCCATTTGAAATCTATGCGGCTGAGGACCTGGCCTTTCCCCGTGAGCCCCTGGTGCTGGAGCTGGCGCTCGATACTGTCCGGATTGTCGCCATCAACAACCATCTCAAATGCTGCGGCGATGGAATCATAGATGATGATCCCGATGACGAGGAGGCCCGGCGCCGGACTGCCAGCTTGCTGCTTGAAGACTACCTCCGGACCGAATTGCCGGAACAGAATGTCATTGTTTTGGGAGACCTGAACGACGAGATCGATGATCCCGAGGGAGAGAATGTCTTCCAGAACTTCATTGCTACTGACAGCCTGTTTTTCTTTGTGACCATGACGCTGGTGGAGGATTCCACCCAGATCACCTATCCCCAGGCACCCTGGTTCAGCTTCATCGATAACATTCTTATTACCGCCAGCCTATTCGACGAGTGGGAGGCTTCCGGTCAAGTGGCGACTATGCGCCTTGATGATGTGATGGACGATTATCTGGAGGTGGTTTCCGATCACCGCCCTGTGGCCTTGAAGCTGCAGATACGGTGATCGGTGGCGTTTCTTTGATGGCAGACATAGTGTCGCGAGTAGGTCTCCAGGTGCTCAGGCCACCATTTGTTGCCGTTTAAGAATTAGTAATTGCCTGTGTCGAACGAACTTTACAGTATACTTGACTATTATCTTAGAAATAGCTTATAATTAGTATTGAGGGCAAGTGGGTAAAAGCGCCAGTACTTACTACGCCAAACCCTCTAAACTTCTATATGGCCTCACCGGGCATTATATTAGTAGATGGTAGCTACAGTTTTGGAAGCTCACCTTGGAAACTTGGGGCACTTACACATTATTCTACCAAGGTAAAAGGTAGAGTATAACCGACACCAACCTGCATAATAGGAGGGTACAGCATGGCAGCTATACAGGATTGGATTGATACCCTGGTATCATGGCTAAAGGCCTTAGTTGAGTTTGGATTGGCCTTGGCCGTGGTATTCCTGGTTATCGATATTCTGTTCCCTGGCCAGCCAATAGGTATTGTTGACAACGTGACCGGCCTGGTAAACGTTTTTGTTGAGAATGGTGTGGTTGGCCTGATTGCCCTGTTATTTTTCCTGGCAATCTATCAGAAGTAGCGTTTCTTAAGATACGGCATTCGCCCCCTTTGCAAGGGGGCGAATCATACTTTTCTTGAATCGCCTTCCTCTCATCCTAAGGAGAGAGGAGCTTGTTTGCTCGGAGATTCTGAAAGCGGTGGTCTACTCTTGCCAAAAATGGAGGGATAACGATGGCAACGTTTAAAGATATAATCGACACTTTCATTAGCTGGCTCAAGGTCTTGATTGACCTGGGACTGTCACTAATTGTGGTGTTCTTACTGATCGACGTTCTGTTTAGAACAGGATTTGTGATTGATAATGTTAGCGACATTGTGGCCACCTTCGCTGAAAACGGCGTGGTCGGCCTGATTGCTTTATTGCTCTTTGTATTGATCTATAAGAAGTAAGCTGCCCAGCAAATTCCGGCCCTTTCCCTGTTATCGGGGAAGGAGACCATTATTTGTGGCCGGGAGCGGGCATTGATTGTCAATGACTAAAAAGGCCCCGTGTGGGGCCTTTTTTATCTTCCGGGTCAGGCGGGACGTGTTTTTATATCCTCAGCTTCACCCCCACCCCACCGAGCGGGCATAGTGGAGCTATAATATTCTGCCTTCCGCCCCGCTCACAGGCTGATAGAGGGAAGCGACAGGCCGATCCGCCAGCCTTCATAAGGGGCCTCGCCGATCTCGGGTTCCCAGCTGTGCCACAAAGGGACGATAAACTTGATGGGTCCCAGGCTCCAAATGATACCCGCATCTGTATATGTCTGCCAGGATTCATCGTCACCGTTGTTGGTGCCGGCGATATCGGCAAACAACGCCAGCGGATATTTGCTGGTAACGTCGAGGTTCAGGGCCCAGGCAGTAATCCCGGGGACTTCGGTGTTCAGGGCCCGGATAGCCGGACCCTCGTCGGGGATATAAAACTGATGATAGACCCTGAAGGTGCCCGATCCTGTCCGGTTGAAGGCCAGCGGGTTACTGAAATCGGTATCCAGTCCGCCGCTGAGCCAGAAGCGGTACTGGTTGGGGATAAGGTCTTTGTCGGTGAGGGTGTGTCCCAGCCAGCCGCGCAGATACAACCGGCCCTGGCGGGCATAGCGGTAGGAAGCCTTGGCGGTGCCCTGCAGGATGGTGGCTTTTAGATCCGATTCGAGCTCGTCGGCGCTTCCTGATACCATATGGGCTTGTCCCGCTAGGTCCCAGCGTAGCAAGGCGTGGGTGTGATTCCAGTACCTGGTATTCAGGGCGGCGCTGATGAAAGTGCCGGTATCCCAGAGGGTGTTATCAAGGGCGCCCTCCGTCAGCTGCTGCCATGCCAGTGCCATGCCCAATTGTAGGGCGGGGGAGCTGACCGCCCTTTCCCGGAAAATGGCGTCCAAATCCAACTGTGCCATACTGTAATCCGGATAGCTGGCGTAATTGACTTTCCCGGTCAGCTTATCGGTTCCCCACAGGCGGTAGCGGTTGATGGCCAGCCCGGTGCCGCCAGCCAGGCGTTTCTGCTTGAGGCTGTAGAAAAGGCTGCCGGTGAGGTGGTTCTTCGATGGTGGCAGTACCCCGCCATAAAAGATCGTGCCGGGCAGCAGACCACTATAGGTGCAGTAGGAAAGCATAGGAATAAAATACAGCTGGGAGCGGCCTGGTTCCGGTGCGCTGAGCAGGAACCGTAGCGCTGGCTTGTGCAGGTAGATATCTGCCAGGCGAATGAGGGGCAGGTAGTCGTTGGAGTGGTCCACATCCGGCGAGTAGCCGCCGGGATCGGTGGTGGCGGAGTGTACGGCTTCGCTATCGAAGGTGATTGTTCTGGAGCCGGAGAATCCGGGCAGCCAGCGACTTTCCAGCACCGCTCCCTCCCGATCCAGGGTGGCCACTTCTACCGGTGCCTCGATCTCACCGTAATTAGTTATTGTGACCTGCACCACATCCTTGCTGGCTACCATCCGGCTCACGCCGTAATCCAGGCGCCGGTTGGTCTTGACGATATCGTCGAAGAACCAGGAAAGGTCTTCCCCGGAGATGGTTTCGAAAGCGGCCCGCAGGTCTTCCGGTCCGGGATGAGCGAAGGACCAGATTCGGGTGAACGCGTCCCAGGCGGCCTGGTTGCGCTCCGGGCCCAGGTAGTGCTCCAGAAAATCGAACACCACGCTGCTCTTGTAATACACCACGGTACCGTAGTTGGTGGGCTCAAAACCGGAGGAATGACCTTCCATGGGCTGGTCATCGTGTGTGCCCACGGTAAAGTTGGCGACGAATTGTTGGAAGTGCCGCTTGGTGTAGGGATTCTTCATGATCCTGGTCAATCTCTCGGGGATCAGGCCCATGGAGAATAGCCCACCCGTTTTTTCACCGTACTTGGCGTACCAGTACCGGATTTCCGAATAGACGGTCAGACCTTCATCCAGCCAGGGGTGCAGCCGCTCGTTGTAGCCGAAGATGCCGTAATGCCAGTTGTGGCCTACCTCGTGCATAATCACGTCTTCCAGGGTTTCCTTGGTGCCGCCCATGGAAATGACCGTGATGTTGGGGTACTCCATGCCGCCGCCGGCCGCCATGTCCCCGGATACGGCCGACACGTGGTTATAGGGATAGGTCCCGTACCACTGGCCGTACCAGTAGGCGGCGTCGTGGGCATATTCAAGGGATTCTTCCCATAGGTCAGCGAAATTGGAGCGGTGCAGGCACCAGACCGTGACGGCCCTCGTGGAATCCTCCACCCACAGGGTACCCTTCTGCACCATATAGCGCTTGTCGGCGAACCAGGCGAAATCGTGAACCTTTTCCTGGTGAAAGTGCAGGGTCTTGGTGGGTCCATCACCCGGCGCAGTGAACTCCCGCTTATCGAACTTTTTAAGCCACTTCTTGCGGGCACTTTTGTCAGGTTTGCCGTCGTCTTTTTTCAGGGCATAGTACTCGGCGGTAACCGCGACCAGGCTGTCCAGGAACTCGTAATCGGGATCGCCCTGTGGGAGATCACCCGTCGCCATAACCACGTATTCTCTGGGCAGGGTGATGTGCACGTCGAAGGTGCCGAATTCGCTGTAGAATTCCCCCATGTCCAGGTAAGGCATGGCATGCCAGCCGTCCCGGTCATACACCGCCGGCTTGGGATACCATTGGGTGATCTCATAGTGGTTATCAGTGTGGCCGAGGCGGCTGAAAATATTGGGGATCTTGACTAAAAAGGGTGTTTCTATAGTTACCGTGTCCCCGGGAGCTAAAGGATGGGCCAGGTAGACTTTGGCTACGTCGATCCAAGCGTGGTGATATTCCCACTTGAGTGCATTGTCGCCTGAACGGAAGTCCAGGCTGTCGATATAGCCCCGGTCTTTGTCCTTGGCGAAGTAAAATCTGGTGCTGCCCTGCTCGAATTCCTGCCTGGCAAAAGCCGTCTCATTGCTCCGGTAGGCATTGGGCCACAGGTGGAACCAGATAAAGTTTAGGGTATCGGGCGAGTTGTTAATATAATCTAGCGAGAGGAAGACCGACAGCGTGTGGTCTTCATCGTTGAGGGTAACGTCAATGCGGTAGGCCACCTCCTGCTGGAAGTAGTCGCTGGGGCGTGTGAGGGTTTGGGCCAGGATCCAGTTTGTGAGGAGCAGTGTTCCAAGTAAAAGATAGCACTTCCGAAGAAGGTAAAGCATGAGGGCCTCCTGCTGGATAAATTGATTACGTGTACCGGCAAGATTATTATGCTACTGACTCAGCCATCAATTTATTGCACCTGCGGCTGGAAGTTATCAGCTTTTTCAGGCTGACCCTGCCCTTTATCCAGTGTCAAATATAAAGGTTAACCATGCGTGAGTTGTATCCACCTATTGAGCCCTACCAGGAGGAGTTCCTTAAGGTTTCCGATATTCACACCATTCACTACGAGGAGTGCGGCAACTCCGGAGGGAAGCCGGTGTTATTTGTCCACGGGGGTCCTGGCGGGGGGATCGAGACGATTTACCGAAGATATTTCAATCCCGAGCAGTACCGGGTGATTCTGGTAGACCAGCGAGGGTCAGGCAAGAGCACGCCCCACGCGGAGCTGCGGGAGAATACCACTCAGCACCTTATCGCCGATATGGAGCGGGTGCGGGAAAACGCCGGGGTAGAGCGGTGGTTGGTATTCGGAGGCTCATGGGGCAGCACTCTAGGGCTGGCCTACAGCCAAGCCCACCCCGAGCGGGTGACCGGACTTATCCTGCGGGGCATTTTCCTGTGCCGGGAGGAGGAGATTCAGTGGTTTTATCAGGATGGGGCCAGCCGGGTATTCCCGGACTACTGGGAGCAGTACCTGGCGCCTATTCCACTGGAGGAGCGGGGCGACCTGCTCCGGGCCTACTACCGGCGTCTGACCAGCGAAGACCCGCAGGTGCGTTTAGAGGCGGCCCGGGCCTGGAGCGTCTGGGAAGGGTCCACCAGCAAGTTATACTTCGACGAAAGCCTGGCAGCGAGATTCGGTGAGGACGAGTTCAGCCTGGCCTTTGCCCGCATCGAATGCCATTACTTCATCAACCACGCCTTTCTGGAAAAGGACCAGCTCCTCCGGGATGTGCCTAAAATCCATCATATCCCGTGTGTGATTGTGCAGGGGCGCTACGACATGGTCTGTCCGCTGACCAGCGCCTGGGAGTTGCATCGAGCCTGGCCCGAGGCTGAACTGCACGTGGTACCGGACGCCGGTCATTCCATTACTGAGCCCGGAATTGTAGACAAGCTTATCGAGGCCACGGACCGCTTTGCAGAGACCTAGATAGCAGCGGCTGCTAGCGAATGATCCCTTTCAGCGAAGCAACGTAGTCAACCAGCTCGGGGAAAAAGGCCCGGAAGTCGTTTTCCAGGCTAGAGTAATTTCTTCGGAGCTCTTCCAGTCCCTGGGCCAATTCGTTGTCACAGCCCAGTCGGTGGGATAGCCCGCGCAGCGCGTGCCCGATATTGGTCAGATCGCGGTATGACAGCAGCCAGTTATCCGTGATCATAGCGGGCAGCATCCGCTGCAGGCGTGGCGGCATTAGCTCCACATGCTTATCCAGAACGTAATATACCCGCCTGGTAAATTCCGGGAGGGGTTCGCCAGCGTATTCAGCCCAGTTCCGGGCCAAAAAATGATCGTAGAACAGGTCGACCAGGATACCCCTGGTATGGCGGAATTTCCGGTTGAGGCGAGCCTTACTCTGCTTGTGAAGGGGGTGCGCATCGGTGAAGGTGTCGATTTTGCGATGGATAAGGATGGCCCGTCGGACGCCCTCGCTATAGCCGTTGTAGTCGTCTCCTTTGACGAAGTCTCCCAGGAGGCTGCCCACGAGCGATTCGGCGGTATCATCAGCCAGGTACAGATGGGCCAGGTAGTTCATGCGTATAAGGTCGAGAGATCGGGTTAAGTTTGGCTGCTAACTTACATCAGAGGAGATCGTATTATGAAATCCTATCGCAAGGAGCTGTGGTTCAACGTCCTGGCCCGGATGGACTTTGTCAATATCACGCCCCAGGTAGCGACGGCGGTGCGGGAAAGCGGCGTGCAGGAAGGGCTGTGCCTGGTGAACGCCATGCACATCACGGCCTCGGTGTTCATCAATGACGACGAGCCGGGCCTGCACCGGGACTACAAGCGCTGGCTGGAGGAGCTGGCCCCCCACGAGCCCCTGTCCCGCTATGACCATAACCGCACGGGAGAAGACAACGGCGATGCCCATCACAAGCGGCAGGTCATGGGCCGGGAGGTGGTGGTGGCCATCAGCGAGGGCCGGCTGGACTTCGGTCCGTGGGAGCAGATCTTCTACGGGGAGTTCGATGGGCGGCGCCGGAAGCGGGCGCTGATCAAGATTGTCGGGGAGTAGGAAGTGGGTGTCAAACGGCCGGGGTGGTGTTGGCGCGGTTATTCCGTCTCCGGCCTGGCATTCAGCAAAGCCAGAGCTTCTTCGGCCTGGTCTTCGGCTACCAGAAGGCGCACGCCCTTGCTGCCGAAAGCGAGGCCCGGTGCCATGCCCCCCAGGTCATCGGCATGGATCACAGCCGCTATGCCGTGGGATTCGAGGAAGGCTTTGTCAATCTGCGCTCGCTGACGATCAGGATAGGTTTTGATGCAGATATATTCCGTCATGGTAGGTTTATTTCCGGTTCTAGCGGTTATCTAAGCAAGACCATCTTCCGCGTCTGGCTAAATCTAATACGGCTGCCTGATCCCAGCTCACTCATTTCAATGCGGTACAGGTAGATCCCGCTGGCAACCGGTATGCCGCGGTGATCGATACCCCTCCAGATAAACTCATGTCGTCCGGGTCCGCAATCAAGTGCCCTCATACTGGTTACTTTGCGTCCCAAAAGGTCGTAAATCACGAGTTTTACATCCGAGTTTAGGGGTAATTCGTAGGGTATGGAGGTTGCGATACTCGTAGCCGTATTGAAAGGATTGGGCACGTTCTGGTATAAGGCGTAGTAAATCGGGACCCAGGGTTCCACCATCAGGGTATCAATTTTCTTGAGGATCCAGCCTTCAGGATCCAGCGTCACAGCCAGGGGCGGGGCCGGGAGATTGAAGTAATATTGATCGGTGGGGGCGTTATTGAATACGGTTATGATAGTGTCAGCGCCAGTCATATCAATAGCGATATCGATAGGCATAGGGAAAAGGGCTTTTTCGGGATACTGGACCTGATCGATGCGAATGGAAATCAGCTCCAGGCCATTAGTAGTTCCTGCACCCCATACGACCTTGTACTCAGGGCGGCCGGCTTCATAGATCCACGGCTGGAAGAACCAGTCGAGATCCTGGTCCGAAACCGTTTCGCAGACATCCTGGAAGCCGCCGGTGGTGGCATTGCTGTAGGCGAAGCGGGGATCGTTCGAGTAGGCCAGCAGAATGTCGAAGAAGGTCGAATCTCCGACAATATGGCGCAGCATGTGCAGGAACCAACCGGCCTTGTCGTACACCGTGATATCGAAAATGCGCGAGACGGAGGTGGTATCATCCACGTAGATGGGATAAAGGTAATCCCGGTCCATCATGCTCATATATTCGTGGTAGTAATCTGTGCCCAGGCTATGCTCGAAGTACAGCGCTTCGGCGTAGGAGGCGAAGCCTTCATTCAGCCAGATTTCGTGCCAGTTGGCGTTGGTGATCTTGTCGCCCCACCACTGGTGAGCGAGCTCATGCACAGTCAGGATAAGCCTGAAACGGCCCTGGCTGGTGATAGTTTGATGCTCCATACCCCCACCCCAAGCAAACTGAGCAATGCCGTATTTCTCCGTCAGAAAGGGATACGGCCCGAAGATCTCGTGAAAATAGGCCAGCATGTCGAGGGTTTCCGTGAATTCGTTCCGGGCCTGCTCGAGATCCTCGGGATAGATGTAGTACTGGATCTCCATGGAGTCGCCGGCAGTGTAGTGGAACCACTCCGAGTAGGTGGCGTAGTTGGTTATGGCCAGGGAGACCAGATAGGTAGTGATGGGGTAGCGCTCCTGCCAATGGAACGTGCAGCCGCTGTCAAGACAGACCTCGCTGACCAGCATACCATTGGAGGCCACGATCAGTCCTCCCGGCACGGTCACGATCATATCCACCGAATCGGCCTTATCGCTGGGGGCATCCTTGCAGGGCCACCAGGCCCGGGCGCCATAGGGTTCGCTCAAGGACCAGATAATGGGCTCCTCTTCGTGATAATCAAAACCGAAGGCGCCGAAGCCGCTCTTGGCTGGCTGGCCGTGATAGGTTGTGCTCACATTGAAGTACTCGTCGTTCGAAACCGGCTGGGATAATTCCACGACCAGAAGATCACCTGCGCGGGTGTAACCGGCGGCATCGCCGCCAACCGCATCCACCGACATGTTGCCTGCCAGGTCCAGTTCCACCGACGTGAAATCATCGACTTTTGCCCTGGCCGTCATCGTAACTGTCCCGGATATCTGCTTGGTGGTAGTATCGATATCGAGGTTGATCCGGTAGTAGGTGACGTCGTAGTTCTGTTGTGCTGGGGAGAGCTTGGTGGCTTTCAGCAGTCGCTGGCGCTCGAGTGCAGCCTG
Source organism: Candidatus Neomarinimicrobiota bacterium (assembly GCA_041862535.1). Taxonomy (NCBI): domain Bacteria; kingdom Pseudomonadati; phylum Fidelibacterota; species Fidelibacterota bacterium. The sequence goes on from JBGVTM010000201.1 coordinate 29,711, forward strand.
CCGGGCGTTGATTTCCAACCGCCGCATCTCTAAAAGCTCTTCACGGGTCGGCAACACCTGTTGCGCCCATACATTGCCACACGAGAGTAGGCTAATGAGGCCCAGGATAGGAAGCACAGGTCGCGGTCTCATACGACGATCCACTCTAGTAAAACTACTGTTTCTTTATCCCTGGTCAAGCGCGCCGCCATAGATTACGCCACTTCCTGCCTTGATCCCAAAGCATAACTGCAGCTCGCTTAATGAGGAGCGTTGGCCCGAAAATGGAACCGGCTTGGGATCACTGATGCGCTAGCGGTGAGTCCGGAATGCCAGGCCCAGTTCCATACTGAAACCGCCAAAGTTCATGTCCAGGTACTCCAACTCGGTATGAGAATTCTGGTCTTCTATTCTCGCTTTTCCGGGCATGAAACTGTACCTGAATTCGCCAACCAGCATCAGATCAAAATAGACCGGCCGGTAAAATCCGAGCAAAAAGTGAAAATCCGGCACAATAAACTCTCCCTTGTACCAGTTGGGTGATCCGTTCTCAATATCACGTCGTGTCTCCCAACGCATCAGGTTCATACCAAAACCCATACCGAAATACGGCTGCACGGATACGCCGCCGGAAGAGGATCTCATGATCCCGGAAGGCAGAAGTCCGTGAATTCGGCTCAACTTCACACTGCCGGCCGTCATTTGATGGAAATATTCCTCCCACAATCCATCCGGCGCCAGGCTCATCCGGTGATCCAGCCGCTGAAGTCGGCCACCAACCTCCAGCAAAAGCGCACTCTGACCACTCCGGCTGTATCCGCCGATCAACCCAAATTCCATTCCCGGACCAAAGCCGGTTGCATGCAGACTGGCCGGGGACCCTTCGGCATTATAACCGACGGTACTGTAGCCCTGAAGAAGGGTATGCAGGGGAGCAAACGGGCCCCCTTTCAACCCGAGAAGGAACGTCCTTTCCTGGGCCTGAAGAAAGGAGCCCATACCCACAAAACAAATAATCAGGATTACAACCCTTAATCCGAGTCGTTCGTTTTTCATAATGCTGACTCCTTATGATGGAATGCTGTCGGGAAAGATGATGAGAAGCGGCTTCGGTACCTTTTCGGTAAAGTCACGTTCAGAAACGATACACGAAGTTTACCGTGATATTAACGGCACCGGACTCTTCTTCGATGTTTGTGTCCAAGCTTCGCTCCCAGGTGGTGAGACTGAGGGCGGTGTCGATTTTGATCTGCGGGACGGGTACAACGCTCAGACCCAGATTAAGGGTGTGTTGGGGTACCTGGGGAAAGGGCTTCCGGTAGAGGGGGGGATCGTAGCGGTATCCGCCCCTGAGTTTGATATTGATCATTGGCAGGAGAAATTCGGCCCCAGCGGCATAGCCTGGGAGATTGGCGTATTGCGTACGGAGGGTATCGTTGATGGAGATGTCGATTGGGACCTCAATGGAGTCGATAACATCAACCAGGTCTGACTCGAACCGAATCTGGGAGTAATCGAACCATGCTAGATCACCGCTAAGGAGAAGCGGGCCTACAGTGAGGGATGAGCCTACCCGCAGGCAGTAGGAACCGCGGATCTTATAGTCGCGCTCCTCTTCGAAGCCGATGTAACTGTCATAAGATGTTTCGCTGACACTGACCCATTGTGGTGAGCGCAGGAGCAGCCCGATCCGCCAGGGTGGCAAGGGCGCGAGGAGTATCCCGAGGCTCAATCCTACACCAATGTATTCCGGCTCGACAAGGAGATAGTCGCTGGAGGCGACCGTCGCTCCGGTATAGTAAGTATTATTGTCAGTGTAGACATTTTTGCCGGCGAGGATATCAAACGCACCCCCCAGAGCCAGCTGGGTGGACACCTGGTAGCCGACGCCTAAACTCCAGTAGCCAATCCGTCCCTCTTCAGTCAATACTTCATGTATGGTGGATGCAGCATCACGGGGATAGGTTTGTTCCAACTGGCGCTCGAATGCCCGGGCCTGATTATAGCCAATAGCTATGGTCAGTTTCGAGTTGGGGAGGGGCAGGGCTACCCCGGCGTTGCCGAGTCTGGTTGCCGTGATGGTGGCAGTGCTGGTGTTTCCCGGGCTCCTGACGTCCGTCGTGGCGGTCAGGTAAGTAAATCCCAGGTTGATTTCTCTTTTGGTGATGTGAGCCAGTCCGGCGGGATTGTAGAACAGGGCGGTGAGGTCGTCAGCGATGCCAGTGAAGGCCTGTCCCATGCCAAGGGCCCGGCTTCCCGGTCCCCCGAGGCCAGTGAAGGGACGTACGGCGTCAAGATCAATCTGCCCGTTCAGCAGAGCGGTAGTGACGAAGATTAACGATACAATCCTGCGAGGGAGTTGAATTTTTGGGATTGCCATCGTGAATAGTGGACGAAAGCCTAAGGCTGCCGGTCGCGAGTACGGGAAGTTTTGGTGCTCCTGCTGGCTTTGCTGCTAGATCTAGGCGCAGATTGGGATGTTCGGCTGACACCCGGTGATGATCTGGTTGTTGTTCCGCCGGTGGTATAGCTTCCCTGTCGATCGGAGGACCGGGCGGTCTGGTCGGATACAGCGCGACTGCTCTCAGGTTGCTGTTGGGAGGCCTGCTCGGTTGCGCCGGTGGAGGTGCTCTGGGATTGGGTTTGACCGGTCTGTGAGGCGACGGTCTTGGTCATGTCGCCACTAAGTTCTGAGTCGGGAGTCAGTTCGGGACTCAACCCGGTAGGCAGATCGCGCCGGTTTCGGGGGCGCCGCTGGGTGGCTTTTGTCGGCGCGGATACAGTAATGGGAGTTCCATACCAGGGATACGAGCTATACCCGCCATAGTAGGAATAAGGGTACCCATAATCCCAGTAGGGATCGTAGTACCAGGGGTCGTAGTACCAATCATACCAGGGATCATACCACCAGCTGTAGCGATTGTAGCCGTAATCCCCGTATGGATACCCGGTGCCCCAGTAAGGGTAATCCCACCACAGATCGTCGAACCACCAGGGGCTGGCGTACATAGGCAGCCGGTTCCAGCGGCGTTGGTATTGCATCCAGTAGCGGGTCTGCCAGTCGCGATAATAATAGGGGCCGTTGAGGTGATACAGGAGGTTGACGCTAATGTGGGTATCGTCTTCTCGATAGCGGTCCCGATACCAATCCTGGTAGGTATAATCCACGTCGCCGGGTTCCTCGATTTTCCCTGGCTGATCAGGTGGAGGTTGGGTTTCAGGGATTGGTGCTGTTGGGGCGAGCGCTTCGCGATCGGTGATGGCTGCGGTCAGGCCCCGGGACGGGTCACTCCGATGGTAACCGGCAAAATAGGGATCGTCGGATAGCCGGGTGAAACTGGCACACCCGACCAGTAGAATCCCGCTCAAGAGGAGGAACGTCAACCGGAATGATGCGCGTGCAGCCATTAGAATCACCTCCTGCCTAAATGTAGGTGCTGGCTATCGCGGTTACAACCTTTTCCGCTCTAATATGCTAACGGCTGGCAGGGTCGGTTGGTTCCCAGCCCTGATGGTCGTATCGGCGGGGTAGGTCCTGCTACGGAACGAGATAAACCCTTTGATCCAATGAACATACGTCAATTTATATTTGATGCTTCGGGCCTCGATAGGTAATATCGACGTGGTAAGAGGAGCATATCATAGGTTCAGGTGTTAATGATCTTCTTCATAAATGGTAGTTAGGCGTCTCGTGTCAGAATGACACGTAATCCCAACCATATATCAGTAGAAAAGGAGAAGCATAAATGGAAATCGCATTTCTAATCGGTCGAATAATTGTCGGTATCTTATACCTATTTAATGCCAGCAATCACTTTTTTCAGTTGAATACCCTAAGCGGTTTCGCCCAATCCAAGGGAGTGCCCGCGCCAAAACTGGCAGCCCTCGTATCTGGTGTGCTACTGCTCATTGGTGGCCTGAGCATTATTACTGGCTTCCAGCCTACCATTGGTGTCGCGGCCTTAGTATTGTTCTTCTTGCCTATCACATTCATAATGCATGCCTTCTGGAAAGTGGAAGACCAGATGATAAAGATGGGCGAGATGGTAAACTTCACCAAGAACATGGCGCTAATGGGTTCTGCCTTAATGTTCTTGGCAGTACCACAGCCTTGGCCTTTCAGCATAGGTTAGGCAATAAAAGCCCAAATTGAGAAGCAACGTCTTCGTTAGAGACGCCGCCTACCCAGCGGTTCCAGCCGACGCACTGCGCGCACGAATCAGATCGCAGCCGTAGGACGAAATCAGACTACAACCGGGCGGGCGCTGTGATGAAAACTACTAAGGTCGTTCAAGGCTCCCGTCCCACGGGATATAGCCGCCACTGTTGATCATAATACGGCGTGCGTTCGTAGAACCACTGGAGCCGTGCCCGGGGGTTGGCGGCGAATTCGGCGTCCTGGGCCAGCTGCTGTTTGAAGGCTTCCTTCAGTGCCGGGTCACGGTCCAGCATGCGCCGCGCCAGCGGTTCCATGACGTAGTCCTCGACGTATTCGGTGTGCTGGAGGACTTCGAGGAAGAAGCCCCATTGGAAGAAGGAGTCCGGCGAGCGCGGTTCCAGGAGCAGGATGGCCAGGTCACCCAGGGGCTGGTCTGTGGGCACGCGCACCGAGCCGGCCGGGAAAGTCACCAAACAACGCTCGGCGGTAGCGGCAGCCGTTACCGGCACGTGCCCCTCGTAGGGCCGCCTGGCCAGTTCGACCTCGCTGAGCCGGTAGAGCTCCACCTCCACCTCGCGGGGCTCGGAAATGGTCTCCACGTAGATGCCGTGGAGTTTCAGGCGCTGAATCACCTCGGGCCAGGCAGATGGTATCCAATAGGCCCGGGGGCGGGTGACTGATAGATCAGGTTCGGTGAATTTAATGCGGGGTACTGTCAATGTTACTGGTTGCCCGGTATACTCGATGTGATCGGTACCGCTGATCTCAGAAGGGATTGTTTTTAACTGAATGCCCAGAAAATTCACCATATCTGGCTGAGTATCGGGGGCTTTCCATGTCAGGGGGAGCTGTTCAGAGGCCCGGGTGCGGTCGGCGATGGTGGCGCGGTGTAGCGCAGCCTGGTATTTGGCCAGGATTCGCAGGGCGCTTTCCAGCAGCACATAGGTGCCGAGCACGCGTTGCCGGTACGGCTTCAGGGAGTGGTTCTCCACCAGGACGGTGGGCAGGTGGCGGGCGTCGCCATAGCCGTTGGAGAAGCGGGGCTCGGGGGTCCAGGCCGCAAGGCCTTTGGAGGGGTCCAGGTTGTTAACGGCGAAGATGAGGGGCCCAGGGATATGGCCCATGGCCGCCAAATCCTTGTACAGGGCCGGGGTCAGGCGTTTGTCCAGCCAGGCGGCGATGCCGGGTGAATAGCCGTGCTGTCCGGTATAGTCGAAGGTGATGTCGTACTGGTAGTCGATGCCGTCAGTCACGTGGATGTCGATATAAAGGTCCGGCTCCCACTGATTGATGGCCCGCACCAGAGCCTGCATTTCGGGAGTGTCCAGCTTGCTGTAGTCCCGGTTGAGGTTCAGGTTACGGGCGTTGGTGCGCCATCCCGAAACTTCGGGACCCCGCTGGTTAATGCGGCCGTAGGGTGAGGAGCGTTCGTACCCGTCGGGGTTGAGGATAGGTATGAAGAGGAAATTGGTCTCCTTCAATAGCCCGGTCTTGGTGCCGCTGACGGTCAGGTCCCGCAGGAGCATCAGCCCCGCGTCCTTGCCGTCGATCTCGCCGGGGTGGATGCCGGCCTGGGCCAGCAGGATGGGCTTACCGGTGGCTTTCAGGGCCGCCGGTGTGAAGACCTGCTCCGTGGAGGCAATGACCATCCAGATGTCCCGCCCTTCATAGGACTGGCCGAGGGAGGCCATGCTGAGCTGCGGCGCGGCAGCCACCAGCTGCTCCAGCCAGGCGACCGTTTCGTCGTAGCTGGGGGTGGCGGTCAGGCCGGTGCGCTCCGCGGGTGTGATCCACGGATCATTCTCAGCCGCAATGAGTTCCTGGCTTTTACCGTCCCAGGGCAGTTCCGGAGGCAGGGGTGCGGACCAGTCCTGGGCCGTGGCAGGCATCCAAGCGGCAGTGAGCAGGCACAGTGGCAGTAATAATGGCCAGCGGCGGATTGTGTTCATAACCTGGTTCCTCTGGGTGTGGAGTTTGCTTGGAGCTAAGTTAGGGCGGAGGCCCTGGAGGTTGCCAGCCCGCTGGCAGGATTCAGTTGTCCAGCTATGCCGGGCGCTTCTGGGAGGACCGCCGGGTGGTTCCGCTTTCAGGCCTGGCACGGGCTGGTCGGCGATATCAACTAGGGGACAACCGGCGAGGGCGTTATAGTCTGCAAAGACGGCTCCGGCCTGTTCTGTGAGATGGAGGTGCAGTAGCCAATACGAAAGAGTGAATATCCTGTAAATTATTCAATTGATTTACTGGAATAACAATTCCTATTTACTCCTTATACATCATTACTTCTGCCGCTCTATATAGTGGTTGACGCCACTATCTCTGCCCCGTCGCTAGTGCCGTTAATGGTTTGGCGTTAAATTGCCGGCTATGGAAGGTGATCCCTTTTTTGTCACTCATGCCCGCCGGTTGGCCGGCCGCTGACGAATTGGCTGCCCCGTCGGATGGTGGATCGCCTCCGACAGGTGGTGGCCGATGGGCGGTACAGCCGCTATTGCAACTGGTGGTCCTTTGTGACCTGAACGGATATCACATGGACCTGTACCAGAGCCCAGACACTGCTAACCGAGTCTGATAGTGAGAGGAGAACGCTATGCCTGAGCCGGTAATTGCATTTAAGAAGCCAGCCATTTTGAACCTGAAACCAGGTACTTACCGGTGGTGTCAGTGTGGCCGGTCAAAGGGGCAGCCGTTTTGCGACGGCTCGCATCAGGGCACGGGTTTTGAGCCGGTTGAATTTGTTATCGATAATGAGCGGCGGGTGGCCCTGTGCCGGTGCAAGCACTCGGGCACCAAGCCCTACTGCGATGGCTCCCACGCCCGTTTATAAGCGCTAGTCGGCCTGCTCGGTGGGGAGGGTTGGCTGTATCCGTTCCCACTCACCTGGCGTGAGCGTCTTCATGGACAGGGCGTGCACTTCGGTTTTGAACAGATCATGCATCGCCTCATAGACCATGCGGTGGCGCTCCACCAGATCCTTTCCCGCGAACTGTTCCGAGACGATGAAGATGGTAAAATGCCTGCTGCCAGGGGTCGTTGCCTCGGGGCGACTGACATAGCGCTGGGAGTCGTCCTGAACTTCCAGGTGACTGGGGGACAGCGTGTCTTGAAGGTGCTGTCGGAGTTTGTCGGTATGCGAATTGATCATGTCTGGCCGGGTAAGTTAGATTGCGTCATTCGCTATTGAGCCACCTGGCGGATTCGAACCGTCGACCTGCCGATTACGAATCGGCTGCTCTACCAGCTGAGCTAAGGTGGCCTGATCCTGCTCCAGGCTCTGCGACTAAAGTTAATGAAATTTCGCTGGTCGTGGGGGTGAATCGGGTCAGCGATGCTAACTGGGTGGTACGCGCCAAGCCAGGACTCACATGCTGAGGTTTCATAACTAACTTATCACGATAAATATCAAGTCAGGAACTGAGTGATGAATTTGTTTCGATTGTGCCTATTACTATCCCTTTCAACAGCGCTTATGGTTTCAACGGCCTGTCAGGCTCCGGCGCCAGGTTTTGAACCCGGCGGCCGGATTGTCTTTCTGGGTGATTCTATAACCGAAGCCGGGGAGCAGCCGGGAGGGTATGTGGCCATCGTGCGTGATACCCTGGCGGCCCGGCATCGGGAGCTGGGTCTTGAGGTTATCGGTGCCGGTATAAGTGGTGACAAAGTTCCGGATCTTGAGGAGCGCCTTCACCGGGACGTGCTCGCGAGGCATCCCACTATCGTTTTTATTTATATCGGGATTAATGACGTGTGGCACTCCATTATGGCCGTTGGCGGAACACCCAGGGACCGCTACGAGGCGGGATTGCGAAGTATCATCCGTCGAATAACCAGTACTGGAGCCAGGGCGGTGCTGTGCACGCCCTCCGTCATTGGTGAACGGCACGACGGCACTAACTCGCTGGACGGTATGCTGGACGAATACACCGCCATCAGCCGCCAGGTGGCGCGAGAGATGGACGTGCACCTGATCGATCTGCGCAAGTCTTTTCTGAAATACCTGCGCCGTCACAACGCGGCCAATCTGGAGAGCGGTATTCTCACCTACGATGGGGTGCACCTGAATGGCGCGGGCAACCGACTGGTTGCCAGGGAAGTGCTACAATCGCTCGGGGAAAAATTGCGGGAATGATGAGGACTGTTGGGAGTATATAAGGCCGTCCATCTTTCACTTGCCATTTTCCTTCCAAGCTTGTTCCTTTCACGTGTACTTCACTCCCCAACACAGTTAGGAGACGACTGCCATGCAATTATATAGCCGGCGTCAGTTTTTGGGGGCCCTTGGCCGGCCCGCCATGGCCGTTCTCGCCGTGGCTACCCTGGACCCTGACGCGATGAAGGACGCCCTTGGTGCCATAGCCAAACGCAAGGGCAAGCCGGAAGAGATCGCTGCGGATGAAAGCTACTGGTATCCCATTCAGCAGGCCTATACAGTGGACCGCAGCCTGGTCAATTTGAATAATGGTGGTGTAAGTCCCTCTCCGGCCATGGTCCAGAATGCCATGAAGCGCTACCTGGACTATTCGAACACGGCGCCCGTGTACACCATGTGGCGGATTCTAGAGCCCCAGCGGGAAGGGGTTCGCAAGCGGATGGCGCGGGCGTTTGGCTGTGACCCGGAGGAGGTGGCGCTCACCCGCAACGCCTCTGAGGGACTGGAAATCTGCCAGTTGGGCATTGACTTTTCCTCCGGTGATGAAATCCTCACCACAAACCAGGACTACCCGCGCATGATCACTACGTTCCAGCAGCGGGAGCGCAGGGAGGGGCTCGTGCTCAAGCAGTTCTCCATCCCAGTGCCTGCTGAAAGACCCCAGGAGATCGTGGACCTGTTTGCGGAGCACATCAGTCCCAAGACCAAGGTTATCCTCATGTGTCACATGATCAACCTGACCGGTCAGATTTTGCCGGTGAAGGAGGTGGTGGCCATGGCCCGCAGGCGGGGGATTCCAGTGATCGTGGATGGGGCGCATGCCCTGGCCCATTTTGTCTTTTCGCTCCAAGATTTGGACTGTGACTATTATGCCACCAGCCTGCATAAGTGGCTTTGCGCCCCTCATGGCACTGGGCTGCTATATGTGCGCCGGGAGAAGATTGCCGGTCTGTGGCCGATGATGGCGGCGCCGGAGACCATGGATGAGGATATCCGCAAGTTCGAGGAGATCGGGACCCATCCCGCAGCTAACTGCCTGGCCATCGCCGATGCCCTTACCTTCCATCAGGGCATTGGCGCTGCCAACAAAGAGGCCCGGATGCGCTATTTGCGGGATCGGTGGGCCAAGCGCCTGATTAAGTATGACCGCGTCCGGCTGCATACCAGCCTGAAGCCCCAGTTCGCCTGTGGTCTGGCCACGGTGCAGATCAAGGAGGTTGATTCTGAGAAGCTGGCGGATTATCTATGGCAGCGGTACCGCATCATCGTAACCCCCATCAAGCATCCGGAGTTCGAAGGTATTAGAGTGACGCCCAACGTGTATACTACCTTGGAAGAGATTGATCGCTTCACTGATATTATGGAGATGGTAATCCGGAAAGGACTGCCCGAAGCTTGAGGCTTGGGACTAGGGGCTTGCCCTGAGCATTCGCCTGAGCTCACGCTGAAGGCTTGTCGAGGAGATGGGTGTTTGTGGCTGGCTGAAAGAACCACAGAGGGCTCAGAGAACGCAGTGAGGGAAAAGAGAAGAGCGGCGGGCGAGGAGCGACAAGCGAAAGATGCCGTCACGCTGCTCAAGGTGATCTTTGGCTTTTCATGAAATGAATAACAGTAGTTGCGCTGAAGTTCTCGAAGCGCGATATGCCCGCGCGGTCGCAAGGCATATCTGCAGCTGGGGACATGGAGTAAGAAGTTAGTAAGAACAAACTTGGAACTTGAAACTCGTAACTCGTAACTAGGGATTTTGAACGATGAACTCGAAACCTAAATCGCAGTTCAAGCCTGTATTGCTATTACAACTGCTATTGGTACTAGGATGCGGCTGGCCTATGCTGGAGCGGGAGATTATTGCCACCGATAAGGCCCCGGCGGCCATCGGGCCCTATTCCCAGGCGGTTCGGGCGGGGCGTACGCTCTACCTGGCCGGGCAAATCGGCCTTGATCCTAGTACTGGCCAACTCGTGAGCGGTGGTATTGAGAACGAGACGCACCAGGTCATGGCCAACATCCAGGCTGTGCTGGAGGCGGCCGGCTACACATTGACCGATGTCGTCCAGGTGCAGGCTTACCTGGCGGATCTGGATGAGTATGGCGCTTTCAACGCGGTCTACGCGGGCTATTTTGGTGACCGGCCGCCGGCCCGGGCCGTAGTGCAGGCTGTCCGCCTGCCCCGGGACGTCAGGGTGGAAGTAATGGCGACGGCTGTGAAATAAGTCCGGACCGCAGATTTATCCCGGGCAATAAGGACGGAGCTATGGCACCGCTACTGGACCTGAAGGACGAAGTCTTGTATGAAGGGCGGATAGGGCTGCTGTGCAACCACACTGCTTTCGATTTCGAGCGCGGACAGTATATCTTTGAGGCTCTGGCTGCGCGCGGCACCCTCAAGCGCCTGTTTCTGCCGGAACATGGCCTTTTTGCTGAGTGGCAGGATCAGGTTCCCCTAGCCGGAACTAAGATTTATGCCGACCTGGACATCGAGGCGGAGGTGGTTTCGCTATATGGGGGCACGGAGGCATCATTGACCGTCGGTCGAGAGCACCTGACCGACCTGGACGCTGTTGTCATTGACTTGCAGGACGCAGGCTGCCGGTATTTCACGTACACGACCACGGTCGGCCTGCTGTTTGCGGCCCTAGCCGCGAATGATGCGGCTCTAAAGGTCTATGTAGTGGATCGTCCCAACCCCGCCGGGCGGCAGGTGGAAGGCATCCCATTGCCTGACGCCTATATCTCCTTACTGGGCTGGTCCGGATTGCCCCACCGCCACGGCCTCACTCTGGGAGAGCTGTGCCAGTTGTTCAAGGATGAGGTTGGAAGCCGTTTCGAGATGGAAATAATACCGTGTTCAGGCGAGGGTAGGGAGTTGCCGGCGATCTTACCGCCCAGGGAGACGTGGGAGATAGCGCCATCGCCCAACATGCCTGGTCCGTTAACGCCCCTGGTCTATAGCGGCCAGTGCCTGCTGGAAGGTACCAACTTGAGTGAGGGTCGCGGCACCACCCGCCCGTTTGAAATCTTCGGTGCACCTTACCTGAAGCGGATTCACCGCCAGGGCGATCTACCCCCAGCCGAAGGGGCGGTCCTGCGACCCCTGCGGTTTGTGCCAACCCATCATAAGTACGCTGGTCAGGTCTGTTACGGTTTCCAAATCCACCTCACCGGTGAGCCCTACCATTCTCTGGCCCATTCATTAAGGCTCATCCGGTTTATCCGGGAGTATTCCGGCGAGGACTTCGCCTGGCGGGAGGGGCCGTACGAGCTGGGTTCCGATCGCCCCGCCATCGAGCTCCTGGCTGGTGACAGCACCCTGCTTAATTACCTTAAGGGGAGTGCATCGTTCAGGACAGTCCAGGAAGCGCTGGCGGAGGGTGAGCAGATCTGGATTGGGCGGGCCAAGCCTTATTTGATCTATCCTGAGCCGTTGGGGAGAGTTACCATTAAGGCTAAGAATGATTAGGCCTAGACTTCGACCAATACCGGGACCTGGAGCGTAATATGCCGGGCCAAGGCTCGGCAGGCAATGTTTTAGCGGCTTTTGCCAGTCTGGTTATCCCGGGATTGGGACAGCTGCTCCAGGGCCGTCTGGGAATGGCCATTTTCCAGTTCGGGCTGGCGGTATTCATGGGGCTGTTTTACCTGGGCTGGATCATCCACCTCTGGTCCCGAAGTTTCGGGACGCGGCCTGGTTTACCCCCAGGTACTAGGGGGTTATCAGCGAGATCCGGGCGGTGGACTATGAGGTCTGAGCCGTCGGCCTTTCCTGCTCGACCATCTCCAGCACCAGACCCCAGCGAAGCCCCTGGTCACTCACGGTCACTGTTTCCAGGCCGAAGTGGGCTATAATGGCCTGAAGGATCAGGCCGCCGGCAATGATCACCTCGGCCCGTCCGGGTTGCAGACCGGGCAGCTTTAGCCGCTTCTCCAGTGGCAGAAGCGAGCAGCGGGCCAGGATCTTCTGCAGGGTCGAGCCGGTCATGGTGGCGCCATGAACGCGGTCGTGATCGTAGGTGACCAGTCCCAAGTGCATAGCAACCAGGGTTGTGGCCGTGCCTCCGACGGCTACAATAGTATCCACTGGTGGTGCGAGTTTCGAGTGGGTGAAGATGTCCGAAATATTGTGCTCCGCGGCCGCTAGTTCTTCGGGTGAAGGCGGGTCGTGGTGCAGCCAACGCTCGGTAAGTCTTACGCTCCCCAGCGGTAGGCTCTCCGAGTCGGCCAGTTGTCTATCCTTTTCCAGGATGAGCTCGGTACTGCCGCCGCCGACATCTACGATTGCCCGGCTGCCCTGTGTAGAGGGAGAGGCATGTTGCACAGCCCGGAGGACCAGCTCCGCTTCCTCCCGGCCACTGAGCTCAGTGATGCTGTAGCCGGTTGTATCCTTGATGCGTCGGTGGAGGACTTCCTTATTGGAGGCTTCCCGGAAGGCGCTGGTGGCCACGCACCGCACCCGATGGCAATTGTAAGAGTCGATCAACCTCTGGTATTCCTTGAAGACCAGAGCGGCCCGGGATATGGCCTCCTGTGAGAGTTGTCCGGTTTTATCGACCCCGGCTCCCAGACGGATAGTCCGCAGCTCCTGGGCGAGGGGTACTAGTCTGGTACCATCCCAGCGGGCTATCAGTAACAGGCAGGTGTTGGTACCCAGATCTATGGCGGCGTAGCAGTCTGAACTGTCGTAGGCGGAGAGGCCTGCCATGCAGAGCCTTTAACGCTCGGTTGGGATAGAGGGGTTCAGAGGTGACTGCGCCTCAACCGGGTGGTTGCGCACATAGCGGCGCAGGCCACGTACCACGCTGCTTACCGTCAGGAAACGCACGAGGATGCTGCTCGCCGGGAAGGGAGTGATAGGCAGCAGGGCCCGTGCTAGCGAGTTTGTCAGCCGGTTAAACAGGAGCCGTCCCGCTCTGCGGCGGCGGCGGAAGTAATTTCCTGAAAAGGGCCAAGCGTAATCGGCGGCCAGAGGGGTGGCGATTTCCGGATAACGGGTGATTATCCGGGGCAGGTTGTGATACCCATAGTCGCCAAAGTCTTTCAAGTGTTGCCGGAGGGTCCGGTTGTGGTGATGGACCGCCACCGGCTGGGGACTGTAGAAAATGCTGTTGGGGAGCTTACGTGCCAGGCGGTAACCGAAGAGGGTATCCTCACCGCCATAACAGCGGAAACTCTCTTCTAATGGACCACCCGCCTCCAGTGCCCGCCGGCTCAGGGCCAGGTTGTTGGTGAGCAGATATTGAAAGCCTATGGGGACGTCGGGGCCGAACTGCCTGGCCCCACGACGGGGGTATTCATACAGGTAGCGATTCAGTTTCGATCTGGTCAGCCAGGAAGCGGGCACAACCCGGCCGATCACCGCTTCACGCCCTGGCCGGGCCAGTTCGTCCACGTGGGCCTTCAGGAAATCGGGCTGCACCTCCATATCACCATCCAGGAGGATAACCACCTCCCCGGTGGCATCGCTCAAGGCCAGGTTGCGCACCCGGGCGCGTCCCAGGTTGGCCTCGGGGAAGTGGAGCCGGATGAAGTCGGGCGGCGACTGCCGCTGGAGGTACTCCCTGGTACCGTCGGTGGAATAGTCGTCGATGACGTGGATTTCGAGGCTGCCAGAGGGGTATTCGAGTCGGCTCAGGGCCTCAAAGCAGGTCGGGTAGTGGGGGCCGCCATTGTGGATGGGCGTAATGAGGGTTACGTACGGAAGGTGGTCCTGCATGAGCGGTCCTGATGCAACCTGTATTGAAGCCCGATGAATGATCCGGGCTGGATAAGGGTTGGGTAGTACATTCAATAGTTTTCCAGTGGTGTCTTGTCGTACCACCAGAAACCGTGCGTAAGAATGTATAGTTGGTCTGTTCGGCCGATATGTTGGCACATACACCCTTCCCGCCAGTAGGCGGAACTGTCGGATATATACTTGAGCGGGGTGAACTGGCTGCTGTAGGCTTCGTACTCAAAACCAAGGGCCCGAAACCAATCCTCTTCCCGGTTTTTCCTTATCCTGAAAGGTTCATGGACACTCAGACCGGTCACCTCTGTACCGATGATGCGGGAAAGCAGTTCTCGCTCCTGCCGCAAGAGAGATTTATCGCGATCTTCCACCTGTGGAAGGGCGTGGGTTTCCCCATGGAGACCGATTTCGTGCCCCTGTTGCTGCATTCCCGTGACGACAGCCAGGGAGGGCAGCGATAGCAGGTTGTACTGGCAGGCATGAAGACGGAAGAAGAACGAGGAGCGAATACCGAGCGCAGCCTCGACATCTGCCAGTCGCCTGGCCGCTTCCAGGGACAGGTCTTCATCATGGCGCATGATAATGATCCGCTCGTCCGTCGCTGCCCCTTTGACGTACGCCTGCATAGTGAGAAACCGGTAATTCTCATCCAGGCCCTTTTGAAGGCAGTAGCGGTAATGGCCCAGGGAGAAATTGCAGGAAGGATCGATTTTCGATGTCAAGGTGGTCCTCCAAAAAGATAAGTCCTGGCTTCAGGTCCCGTGTTAAATAAAAGGTCGATAATACTCAGGTTGGGGATGAATTCCCCATAAAGCTGGGGATAGAGTATCGGTGTATAGTGCTGGTATTCGAGCTTGATCCCGGCTTTCTGGAAGGCCCCCTCATCCAGGTATTCTCGAGCGCCCATACCTGATAGGTAAGTGTCGGCACCTGCGTGGCGGGCAATGCGGATTAATTGCCCGGTGTGCTGGCCAAAGTCCACTCCCAGCTCCGATAGCCGCAGGGAGGGAGTCGCGATCTCCAACTCCTGGCAGATATAATTGATCAATGCCAGGTTAAGGCTTGCGAGAGATGCCCATTTCCTGCGGAGAACATCCATCAGATTGTCTATGTAGAGGTGATAATAAGGGGCCTGGTGATAGCTGTTGTAAAGTCGGTTCTGGATTATGGTTCGCCATTCATCATTTGCCAGGCGCACCCTGTTGAGCGGTTGGGCAAAAGGATTGCTGCCGGCTCTGTGGACGATAATCCACCGTTTGGAGCCGTCGGGGATTTTGATCCAGTTGCGGTGATCGAATTCCAGGCGGACATGCTGTGCCGTGTCCATATGGACCATGAGATCCGCCAGGGCGTATTTGTGAAAATAACCGGGCCATGGCAGGAAGTTAGGCTGGTGGATCGCTACTTTCATATTCCGGGCATCGCTGAAGCAGTATATCCAAAGCTACGGACATGTGACCGTATGCCAGATCATCATCGGGATCGATATAGCTATCGTCAAAGGTTAGACCAAGTGTCTGGTGGAAGGCAACCGCTACTTTGTCGCTCAGGATGCAATTGGCAGTGAGCTTGATCAGGCCATCCGACCGGGCCTGGGATGCGATGCGGCAATAGGCCTGTCGTGCCAGGCCCTGGCGCCTATATGCGGGGTCGATCGCTACCTGGTGGATATGAACGGAGTTCTGTTTTTTAGAAGCTATGATCACGCCCGCCACTTCATCCCCTGCCAGCCAGAAACGGCTGTAGTGAAATTTGTGCGGTCGTTCCTGCAGCAGTTCCGTCTCCCGCCACGGTTTCCCAGGTATGGTCCCGATCAACTCAAGAAGCCTGGAGGCATAATGACGGGCAAGGGGGCGGGTAAGCGGGATCAACCTGGTTTCGTGGCCGGTCATACGATGCCGAGTTCGCGGTAATAGCCGTAAAGCCGGTCCCCGGTCACGTCCAGGGCGTGATGAGTTTCGGCCCATTGGCGGGCAGCTGTCCCCCGTTCCAGAATGATGTGCGGGGCTTCCACCAGCCCGGTGAGCCTCTCCAACAGGTTTTCCCGGGTAACCTGCACAAAGGGATGGTCCGGCATGAAGGCTTGATAGTTCTCATCCATATCGGTGCAGCAGGCCAGTCCCAGGGCCATGGCCTCTACGGAGTTCATACCGTAACCGGGCCCCACGTTGGCTACCTGGTCGATGTAAATATCGGCCTGGCCTTTAAGGCGCATGGTCACCTCATGTGATTGATTTTCGATGAGAATGAACCGAACTCCGTGAGACCGCTCCAAGGCTCTGCAAGCCATGATAATGGTGTCGGAACCCTTCGCATACCGGTTGCGCGTGGCGTGGCAGATGGTGATGGGATCGTGGAGTTCTCGATGGGGATCGAATGCATGCACATCGAAGGGCAGGAACAGGTAGTGCAGGTTCGGGTGGCGCGAGATCAGGTCGTACTCGCTGGTGAGGCTGAACTGAACGTGCCGGTCCACTGCCGGGATGACACCCCGGTGCCGCAGGTCCTGACCATGGTACGTGCAAAGAATGGGCTTGCTGCGTTTATGCAGCCGCTCAACAAAGCTGCCGTTGCGATAGAACTCCAGGCCCCATTCCAGGTGATAGATGTCGAAGTCAAGCAGATCATAGCGCCGGATAGCCGGTTCCACCCAGAAGCGCCAAAGCCAATCTCTGAAGTTGAAGAAAGCTCTCTCGACAGTGCTCTTCGGCTCCCAGATGGGTGGATTTCCGGGCAGCGGGGTTTCGTCCCCCAGGGGGCCTTTCGACCAGGTGTAGACCAGGTTGCGGAGCTGAATGAACCACTTGGCACTGCTAATCAGGGGCAAGTGCAGGCAGATGTCATCGGGGAATCCCATGGGAGAAGGGAAGTAGGTGATATAGCGACATTCGTTTCCCCGGTTCCGATGAATGCGCTGCCACAGGCCCAGGGTACCGACGGTATTCTCCGGTGAGATATAGAGGATTTTCAAGCTAACTCCTCATAAATAGTGAGGTACTCGGGCTCAACCAGTTCCCAATGATACAACGATTCAATGAGCTGCCTACCCTGCCTGGTGAGTGATCTGCGCAAATCCTCATCTCTTAACAGACGGATCAAGGCCGTTGTCAGGGCCTCGGCATCATCGGGCGGGACGAAATAAACGGCAGTTTTACCCTGCTCCCGGAGGACGGGAAGATCGCTGGCAGCAACCGCGCATCCACAGAGCATATATTCGTAGAGTTTATTGGGAGGGGCAACCCGAAACAGGGGGGCGTCTGTAAAGGGGATGACCCCAACTCGGGCACCGGTCAGGCGCATGAGGATGTTCTGATAAGGTATGGTAGGCTTAATGGCAATGGACTTGCCCATACCGATGTGGTTGATGGACGCGTGCAACCTTTGTACCAGGCCAGGTACCCACTCATTACCATAGATCTCCAACCTTGCCTCTGGCACCGCTGCCACTACGCCGGCGAAGGCGCTGACCAGCAGGGGGATGCCTCTTTTCACTGAGAGTTGGCCGTGGTAGATCACCAGCGGTTCCCGCGGTATGTTGAGGTCGATAGATATGAGATGAGGGTAGTTAGGAACAAGCACGACCTTGAGTCCCCATTTCTGATATTGCCGCTGAATATGCGGCGAAAGAGCCGATACCCGATCCACGTATTTCAGATGTCGTTTTTCAAATTGTAGCAGACCCTGGTTGATAATGTGTTTAATTAAGGGAGGCTTGGAAGAGAACGTAGCCCACATTTCCTTGTGAGCATCTTGTACATCATAGATGATAGGGATGCCCAGTTCCCTTTTTATGCGGCCGGCAGCTACCAGCAGATCGAATTCGTGGATTTGAAGGGCGGCTGGTTGCCATTCGCGGGCCAGTGTTTGGAGTTCCTTTGAGAATTGAACAACGCCAATAGGACCAAGGGCCAGGTTTCGGAATCGGGGCAGGCCGGAGTCAACGGTCTGCTGTATGCGGGTTACCAGGGTAACTTCATGGCCATGTTTCAACAGGGACCGAATTTCCTTGTGGAAGATGCGGTCATCGTCGGGTGAGTGGCCCCGGGTGGCGACGAGGATTTTCATGACTGTTTCAGTGCGCGGTGAAAAAATTGCCGTTCTTCCGGGGTCGCTACCCGGGTAACCCATATGCCCACCGGCAGCAGGAAAGTAAGGCTCAGGTTGCGCCACAGGTTGGGAGGTAGGCTGTATAGGATGATAATGCCAAGTACGAGCAATCCGGCTATCCTGGCCAGTCGGCTCCATTCATACGGCACGGGATAGATGCGGTTAATGACCAGGAAGGTGACCAGCCCCATGCCGGCAAAAGAGATACAGGTGGCCAGTGCCGCTCCCATAGCGCCCCAGATGGGAATGAGCATGATATTCAGGGCGACGTTTATAGCGGCGCCGATACCCCGGAAGACGATTACCCAGTGCGTCCGCGAACACAGATGGATACCGGGGAGCAGGAGGACATACAAGCCGAAAAAGAGATATCCCAGCATGATGATAGGCACGATTCCCGTGGCGGACCAATAGTCCTGACCGAAAATAGTAATGGGCCCTAACGGCAAGCGGACCAGGTCGTCTATCCAGGCGCCAGTAATCAGCATCAGTGTGGCCATGATGGTCACCATGTAAGTGGCAGTGCGGGCGAAGACCGGCTGAGCACCTGCCGCTTTACCCCTGCGCAGGAAAAAGGGCTGCCATCCCATATTGAAACCCATGACCAGAATAAGCATGAGTATTCCCAATTTGTAGCCAGCGGAATACAGGCCAACGGTCTCCAGGTCGGCCAACCAGCGCAGTAGATACCGATCGGCCAGTTCAATGGTCATGGTCAGCAGTCCCGCGGGAAGGAAGGGCAGGCCGAATTTCAGGAGTACCTTGAGCGTTTGTGATGAGTAGGCAGACAGGGATAGCCGCCGGATGAGGCTCGGCAACGTAGCCGCGAAGATGGTGCCCGAGGCGGCCAGGTTGGCCCATAGCGCACCGGCGACCCCCATCTTGAGGTGACCTATCAGGATAATACTGAGGGTCATGATTATAATGACATTCAGTAGGCTAAAGGTGATATAGGGACGGGATTTCTCGTGCGCCCGGAATAGATGCATGGGGATAATCCATAGTACGTCAAGGAAAATGATCGCAGCTAGCAGGATTATCCACTCTGGCTGATTGACGCCCAGGAGGGCTTCAGCCAGGCTGCGGCGGAAAGGGAGGATGACGGCGGACAGGACCAATCCCACTCCCACTTGTGTGAAGTACACGGTGGCTAGTACTTTCTTTTGCTTTTCAGCGGACTCGCCGACGTAATAGCGCAGGAGGGCTGAGTCTAGCCCCAAGTGGTACACAATCAGTCCGAAGGCAGCAAAGGCGAAGGCCAGGGATAGGACACCCATTTCCTCCGGCGCCAGGGCGTTGGTATACAGCGGGAGGAGTAGGAAGGACACGGCCCTGGTGGCCAGGTACCCCAGGACATAAGCTATGGACTTGCGTCCCAGCTGGAAGATATCCTCCTTCATGGACGGAACGCCGCCGGAGAACTCCTCCGCGCCGCTGTTAGCCACCGTCATGGGCCTGCCACCCCCTGAATAACCGATTTTCGGAAATCCATTCCGCGGGTTATGGTCATGCTAATCGACCGGCTGTAGCTGGATCGTCAGGGTATCGCGGAACATGCCGCTGGCACCGAAGCTTTCCTTGAAGCGGGCCAGGCCAAAGTTGGGCTCCATATTCACGGTGAAGATGCCAAAGTCCAGGTAGCGGAAGCCTTTCTCGCTGGCCCAGCGGATCATTTCGTAGAACAGCAGGTTCACTGCCCGGTACCGCTGATAGGCTTCATCGTGGCTGATGTAGAAGGCCAGGGTGACATCCGGGTTGGCGTCGAAGATCGTGATACCGGCGATCATGCGGCCCTCCAGGTAGGCCGCCAGCAGGCGGATTTCATCGGGGAAGAGGTCCGCCAGCCGTAGCAGCTCTTCCAGGGTGTGGGTGGGTTGGACGTTGTGGCGGCGCTTGAGGTTGTGCAGCAGGATGTCGTAAAAGGTGGCCAGATCCTCACTGAAGTGCATGTCTATTCCGGACTGGTGGGCCTTTTTAACTGCCCGGTGGGAGGCAGCGGTGAACTTGGCCAGATTATCTTCCGGGGTCGGCTCCAGAAAGAGAATGCTGGAGACTTCGCGCCGCAGATAGGTGAAGCCGTGTTGCAGGAGGGCAAAGTCCACGTAATTTGATAGGCGGCGGTTATAGATGGTTGGCGGCAGGGTCAGGGTGATCCGGCGGAAACCCTGACCCTCAGCGTAGTCCAGGAGGCTTTCTACCAGTTCATAGCTGTTTTTGAAGGACAGCCCGATGGGAGTGACCAATCCGCCATAGGAGGCGCCCGGGTGGGAAATGAGATGCCGTTGGCCGTCTACCTCTCGCCCGGCGGCAGGCATAAGAGCCAGCACGCCTTTGGGACCGGTGAAGAGGAGTGAATGGTCCTGGAACCGTCCCTCCGGGTGATAGCTCAGGAATCGTCGCAGGTGAAACAGGGTGCCGTTGTTGGCCTCACGGACGTAACGGTCCCATTCTTCCTGAAAGGATGGCTGATACAGGGAAACGGTCAGGGACATATTAGCAAAGCGCGTGGGAATTTATCGGCGTGAGGGAAGAAGTGGAAGGGAAGAGTTCAGTGCCACTTGAACTCCCTTACATCCGGAAACTGATGCTGGCTTCAGCGGTGGACTTTACCGTGCATCTTACGACGGACAAGGATAAATTGGTGGGTTAGTCGTAATAACCGCTGCCAGATTGAAAGCGTCAGAACGTGGATAACAGCATGTTATCTTAGACTAAAGAACTGAAAATCAGCGATGAATTCACGCCCCTTGATCTATTACCTGCCGATTGCCACCACCATCCTGGCCCTCGTTTTTGCCTGGAACATTTACCGGCGCTATGTGCAGCGGGGACGCCAGGGCACTCACCTGCGGTGGTGGACCATCGGTGTGCTGACGTATGGTATGGGCACCTTCTCCGAAGCTTACATCACTCTCCTGGGCTGGAACCCGGTTATATTCAAGTTCTGGTTTATCGTGGGTGCCCTGTTGGGTGGTGCGCCCCTGGCCCAGGGCACCGTGTGGCTGCTACTAAGGCCCCAGACCGCCAGGCGGCTCACCATCGCCCTGATAACTGCGGTGGTGATAGCGGCCATCTTTGTGATCGCCAGTCCGATCAATCTGGCCGCAGTGGATCCGCAGCTGCCCAGCGGCCGGGCTCTTGGCTGGCAGTGGGTGCGGCGCTTCAGCCCCTTTATCAATACCTATGCCGTGATTTTCCTGGTGGGTGGTGCGCTCCTTTCTGCCTGGCGTTACTATAAGGTATCTCGTAGGGGGGAGGGCCTGGCGGCGGAGCTGGCCCGGGATCGGTTTATCGGGAATAGTTTTATTGCCGTTGGGGCCATATTCCCTGCTATCGGGGGCACATTCAGCCGGTTTGGTCACACCGAAGTCCTTTACATACTGGAGCTGGTGGGGATTATACTTATCTGGCTGGGCTACTGGTTCAACATCCGCAAGCATCCCGTAGATGAGCCCCTGCCGGTTCAGGCCAAGGAGTAGCACATGTCCTCGGACCTGCCGCAGGTGACTCTTTACACCGATGGGGCCTGTTCGGGCAATCCCGGTCCCGGGGGGTGGGCCGCCATTTTACAGTACGGCGGACGCGAGAAAGAACTGGCCGGCAAGGCGGATAACACCACCAACAACCGCATGGAGCTCACGGCCATCATCAAGGGACTGGAGGCCCTTAAAAAGCCCTGCCGGGTTATCCTGTACTCCGATTCGCGCTATGTCGTGGACGCCATCGAGAAGGGTTGGCTGGAGAGCTGGATGGAGCGGGGCTGGCGCAAGATCGTCAAGAAGGGGCGCGGCCAGCCAGTGCTCAATGTGGACCTATGGGAACGGTTGGTGGCGCTGCTGCAGGTGCACAAGGTGGAATTTCACTGGGTCCGCGGGCACGAAGGGCATCCCGAGAACGAACGGGCGGACCGATTGGCCGTTTCCATGATCACGAAATAGCAAAGCTAATCGGCTGATCCTATCCAGGTGCTCATAAAGCTGCGTAGGTCAAAGCCACCGAAACCTTCACCTGGTCCTTCTCCAGAGCAATCGCTCGACCCTCCACGGTCACGCCGATGCGACGCTTATTGCCATCGCCGATGTCCATCTCCACCTCCTGCTGCACCGGCTCGGGGCCGTTGAATTCGAACTTGGGCTTGTAATATTGGCCGATATCCAGGGTGGCGAGTTTCACTTTGGTGCCCAGGACTTTCACGTAAATCGGGAATTTGGCCTCCACCACCTGCATGCGAATCTTGTTGGTAGCGGCGTCGTAGTCTACCGCCAGGCGGCCATTCACCCGGTTCGTGAGCGTGACGATTTTGGTTTTGACTTTAACCTGGGCTTTGAAACCGGCCGTACCGGGCTCAAAATCCACCTGCGGTTCAGAAACCGTCCAGTTGTAGTTGATTTTCCGGGCACCGGTGCCCTCCCCCTTCACCGGTCCCACCGCGCCCAGGAAATCGTTGACCGTCTGTTCACTGATGACTACTGCTACGGATTGTCCCTTGACTATTGGTGGGAAAATGCCCAAAGCGGCCATGACCAGGAACGCGATAATTGACGTACGCATAATTCCCCTCCTTATAAGTAATAAATCTGTGTGGGAAGTCGCTCGCTCGTATAGGAGTTGCGATCGACCCGTAAAATGCCACTGCGTGTGCTATTCTTTTACGCTTTTGCGCGAGAATCGGACGCTGGCCCGGTAGAGGATATCCTGCTCTTCCTTTGACAGGGCGACATAGCCTTCGGTATTGATTTTGTCCAGGATCTGGTCGACTTGCTGGCGCAGGGCTTCATCTTCCTGATCCTCGAAGAATTCTTTCCGGATGTGCCGTTCTTGCTGAAGGCTGGCTACTCGCTGGCCCAGGTGGTACCAGGTTGAGCGCCACCCCGACTTGAGGTAGAACCAGCCGATGACCATCCCGGACAGGTGGGTGAGGTGACTGATGGTTGATACCCCGGGCTGGATAGACGCGAAGAAGGCCATCAGGGCAAAGAAGCCCACGAAGTACTTTACTTTTACGGGAAATATAAAGTAGAGGTACACCTCCCGGTTGGGATATGCCAGGCCGTAAGCCAGGAGCACGCCGTAAATGGCACCGCTGGCACCGATGACTGGTATTATTGAGTTGAGGCTGAACAACATGGTAACCAGGCCTGATCCCACGCCGGTGATGAAATAGTAGCGGAGGAAAGCCGCTTTACCCCATTCCCGCTCCAGTTCGGAGCCGAACATCCAAAGGGCGAACATGTTGAGGGCCACGTGCCAGAATCCGGCATGGATAAACATATAGGTGATGGGTTGCCAGACCATGAGCCGGGACCAGACCAGCTTGGGCACCAATCCCAGGTAGGGGAAGATCAGCCGGCTGGACTCACTAAGGGTCAGTAGCACCCAAATGGCCAGGTTGATGATGATCAGAGCCCTGATAATGGTCGTGCGGGGGCGGCCCCAGCTGAACGAGTCGTAGCTACCGGGACTGGTGTAGCGGTATCGCACGGGTCTGCTTTGGGATATGGAGGGTTAAGAAGTTCAGAATATCGGACCAGACTTTCTCTTTCTCAGAGCTGTCGGGGAGAACGTGGCCGGAATGACCGTAGGTGATTAGCGTTTTGTCTTCGGAGCGGATTCTATTAAACACGAGATTGGCGTTCTCGAAGGGTGCGGTAGTATCAGCCCGGGAGTGCATGACCAGAGTCGGAAGAGTAACCTTTGAGAGCCCGGCCTGGATATACCGGTTCAGCTTGAGCATTGCCCGCAGCCCATTTGGGGGATAATAGTGATAGCCATAGTGAGGATGTTGCGCAGTATTTTTCCGTGCTTCGGCCCGGTCTTTGGAAATGGATGAACAGAATGGAGCTATCAGCGGTAAGTACCAACGCAGCCAGCGGAAGTTCAGGATTAGCGCGGATGACATGGCTACGATCCCTGCCACCGGGAACAAGGTGGATAGGTATAGAGCCAGGCCGGCACCCATACTGAGCCCGAGCACGAAGGTGGTCTCACACTGCAGGAAAAATTCAGTAAAGTGAAATTCTATCTCGTGCACCCAATCCTCGGCCCGCACCAGGTTGCAATCCTGGATAGTAGTACCATGACCAGCCAGCAGCTTGGCGGTGACCCGGAAGCCCTGGCGGGAGAGAAATTCGGCCAGTCCCTGGAGCTCATAAGTTGAACCGGTGAAACCGTGTATGAGAAAACAACCTATTGGCCCTTCGCCCAGCTCGATTTCCCGGGGAGAGAATCGTTCTGTGATCGTATCGGTCACCTCTTCACCTGCCGCCAGAACTTGATAGATTTCAAATTGCTCATGCCGTCCACATAGAAAAACAGGTGATTCAGGAGGAAGTCTTCAACCTCCTTAGTCGTTTTATTATCAGGTTGAAGTGTTGCCAGCTCTGAGATGTGGGTTCGGCTGAGGGTCTGGAGGTGTGCCAGAGCCGGGTTCCCCAACCGGATGTCACCTTTAGGTCGGCACTGATCACACAGCAGTGAGCCAGTGGTCATGTCCAAGGAGGCTTTTTTTAAGGGACGTTGGCATTGGCTACACGACGATAACTGGGGGCCAAAGCCCAGCTGCTTCGCTAGATGGAGCTGGTAGAAATGGAGCACCACTGTCACATTCCCATCGGTCTGGTCCAGGTGTCGGAGGGTAGAGCTAATGAGCCGGTAGAGCATGGGATGGGGATCGGAATCGTGAACTGATCGGTCCAGCATTTCCACGGCCAGTAAAGCGGCGGCGCTTTTAGCCAGGTCGCTGGTCAAACCAGTATAACGCTCAACAAACTCCGACTTGGTCAGGGTCTGGATATCACGTCCTTCCTTATGGTAGTACCACACAGCGATGTGATTGGGCGTTTGCAGGACACCGGCTGAGGCCTGTTTCGGTCGTCGAGCCCCTTTTGCAATGACCGTTACCTTGCCGAACTGTTCGGTAAAAAGGCGGACGATCAGGGAGGTGTCCGAATAATCGATGGTTCGCAGCACGACGGCGTCCGATGAAAGCGGAATTGACATGGGGCGCGAAGGTAAGCCTTTCCGTTCCGATTATCAATTGTTGCCGTTGGCGGATGACTGTACCTCGGCCTGAGAGGACATCGCTTGGAAGCCCTCTTTATCATGCCACACTACTTGCCCTCCTACTATAGTCATGAGAACCTTGGCATTGAGCAAGGCCCGGGGATCGCAGTTCACTGGATTGAGGGACAACACCGTGAGGTCGGCATCATAGCCGGGCAAGATTTTACTGCGGATAGAGTCCTCGAAGGCGGCGTATGCGGCCCAGGAGGTCAGTGACTTCAAGGCCTCCAGCCCGCCCATTTTCTCACCGGGAAGCCAACCTTTTTCAGGCCAGCCACTGGTATCCTGCCGGGTGCGGGCAGCATAGAGCTGCAGCAGGGGCTCTTCCCGCTCTACCGGGCAGTCGGAACCACCGGCGATGATCGATCCTGAATTCAGCAATTGCCTCCAGGCGTAGGCGTGGTTTACACGGTCAGGACCCAGTCGGTTTTCGGCCCAATACATGTCGCTGGTAGCATGGCTGGGCTGCATGGCCGGGATAACCCCCAGGCAGGCAAACCGACGGATATCGCTTTGGGCAAGAACCTGAGCATGTTCGATGCGGGGCCGGAGCTCCCGGCCTTCAAACTGGGCCATTGCCTGCTCGTAGATATCCAGGACCAGGCGGTTGGCGCGGTCGCCGATGGCATGGGTGCAGGGCTGGAAGCCGGCCTGGAAGGTACGCCGGACCAGTGCTTCCAGTACATCAGGTGGGGTCACGATAAGACCGCGATTGCCGGGATCATCACTGTAATCGTCGAACAATGCTGCACCACGGCTCCCCAGGGCACCGTCGGCAAAGAACTTGACTGCTCGAACTGTCATGCGACCACCGTAGTTGATCAGTGTTCCCTGACTGAAATAGGTGTCGAGGAGGGACAAAGAGTCACCATCCAACATGCCGTAATAGCGCAGAGTAAAGAGTTCCTCATCCACCAGTTCCCGGATAACCTCCAGGGTGGTATTGTCCACTCCCGGGTCGTGTATTTCGGTCAGTCCGACCTGATTGCAGCGCTGCACTGCCGCCAGGAGCCAGCGGCGAATATCATCCCGAGTTGGCTGGGGAAGGACCTGGCGAACGAGGTCCATAGCCTTATCTAGGAACACTCCTGTGGGACGGCCCTTTTCGTTACGGATAATGGCGCCGCCTTCGGGGGCGGATGTAGAGGATGTGATCCCCGCCAGGGCCAGGGCCCGGCTGTTGGTCCAGATGGCATGGCCGTCTATCCTTGCCAGTATCACGGGGTGATCGGGAGCGGCCTTATCCAATGGCTCGCAAGTGGGAAAGGCCGGCACTTCCCAGTCGTTCTGGTCCCAGCCCCGGCCTTTGATCCACGTACCTGGTGGCAGATCCCGGGCTTTGGCAGCTACCAGTTTGGCAATCTCATCAGCGGAGGTTGTACCAACGAGCTGGAGTTCAACGAGGGAGCGGCTGAAGCTCCACAGATGAAAGTGGCTGTCTGTCAGACCCGGCATAACGACCGCTCCCCGCAGATCGATGCGCTTTGTCCTGCGGGTAGCCAAGGGCAGAATCTCGTCCTCTGAGCCCACCGCCAGGATCCGGCCGTCCACAACGGCCAGAGCCCGCGAAGGGGCAAGGTATTT
The DNA here is from genome assembly GCA_041862535.1 of Candidatus Neomarinimicrobiota bacterium. Lineage (NCBI taxonomy): Bacteria > Pseudomonadati > Fidelibacterota > Fidelibacterota bacterium. The sequence continues at coordinate 56,474 of JBGVTM010000201.1, forward strand.
GTCCATGGTCAAGATCGTACCGCCGCTCAGAATCACGTCGGCTCCGGAGCGTGGTGTGCATGCCAGGGTTATCATAAGTCCGGTCATCAGGAGAAAAAGAAATCGTTGTTTCATATAATACAGATTAGCAATTGGACGGTAGGTTAGTCAAGGTACATTACGCAACACTATGTTTTATATGAAACCTGATCACTTACTTTCGCATTTCCCAGGATACCTCAGCGGGAGGACGGTCGTTCAGCGAGCGCAGGTTCGCGTCGGAAGAAGGATATCATTACTTCACTAAGAAGTGCTTGCGCCCTTTGCTAAACAGGCGTAATCTTGCCGATGGCTCGTAGCCTTGTATCTTCATTTGTCTGCTTTGAGGTGCATGCTATATCACGCTTCCCGCTCAATTCCCGTTGACAAAAAGAAGTCCTAGGTAACGACCAATAAGAATTGCTCCATGGTCGAGGACGTTGTATACCTGTAGAATGGGACAACTATCTGTTCGTGGGGTACTGGTTTCAATCTGATTCGTCTCGATCTGGGTGCGGTTGTTTACCCACCCTAATCTGAGGCCCTTTGCGGAGAGTAATGGATTATGGCAAAGACGATTTATGTCGGCAACTTACCATTCAGCGCGACCGAACCGGAGATTCGAACCCTGTTCGAGGAATTTGGTACCGTGCATGAAGTCAAAATGATTTTTGATCGCGAAACCGGCAGGTTCCGGGGTTTTGGCTTCGTTGAAATGGAGGATGAGGAGGCCAATACTGCTATCAGCCAGATGGACGGAAAGGAGTTTGGCGGTCGCACTCTGCGTGTGAGTGAGGCGCGAGAACGTCCCGCCGGTCGGCGATAGCGCCACTGGTAGGGTCCAAGTGTTTCTGTGGCTGAGTCCTGCCCAATCGTTCAGTTAAGGGGGAATGCATACCAATTGTTCATCATTAGAGGTCCCTGAATCCACCTTATATAGTCTTTAATCAGACCTGAGGTACTTGCCACAAGAGGTTCCGTCCCACCGGTTGGTTTCCGCAATTAAGTCCTGCCATGTTGAGATTGGTCATTTTTGTTATCGGGTCGGCGGGAATCGTCTGGATTTCATGGCCTACCTTGCGCAATCCGCGGTCTCATGGCTTCTACCGGTTCTTTACCTTTGAGTCCCTCCTTGCCCTGATCCTGCTCAACCTGGTCTATTGGCTGCGGGAACCGTTTTCCGCCATGCAAATCATTTCGTGGTTACTGCTGACGCTCTCATCAGTCCTGGCGGTGCAGGGATTTTATCTGCTATATGTGAGCGGGAAGCCAGTAGGCGGGTTTGAGCATACCACCACCCTCGTCAAGCGGGGCGTCTATAAATATATCCGCCACCCCCTTTATGCGTCGTTACTGTGGCTGGGATGGGGCGTGTTCTTCAAAGATCCTTCGCTGATCGGCGGCATCCTGGTTTTAGCTGTCTCTGCCAGCCTGATTGCCACGGCCAAGGCCGAAGAGGCTGAGAACCTGCGCAGATTTGGTGCAGATTATGCCAGCTATATGAAATCGACCCGCAGGTTCATTCCATTCCTGTTTTAGCAGAGGCCCCGTCTGAAAGCGGAGCCTCGGTATGGATATGTCAGTGGATCATTTGAGTTATGCTGGAGTCAGGCCGGGGAATAAAACCGGCAAGACTTCCCCTGCCGGGCTGCGGTACACATCATGGTACAGGCGGGACATTTCGGTCGCCTCGGGATTGATTTCGATGCAGTGGGTGCCCTGATCGCGGGCCAATTGCGGGAAACCCGCCGCTGGCCACACAAAGGCCGAGGTGCCGACGGCGACCAGCAGGTCACATTGACTGACGGCTTCGGTGGCCTGATTGAGCACCTCCGGATCTAGATAGTCTCCGAACCAGACGATATCGGGTCGCATCCAGGCGCCGCACTGGCAGTGGGTAGGGCTTTCGTCCCCGGGTTCTAAATGGAGGATGGTGCCTTCCGCTGAGCAGCGCAGACGCCAGAGGCTGCCGTGCAGCTCAATGATCCGCTTAGATCCCGCCCGTTGATGCAGTCCGTCAATATTTTGGGTAATGACCGTAACCTGGGGATGAGATGCCTCGAGGTTGGCAATCACATAGTGGCCCCGGTGCGGCAGGCAGGCTGCCAGCTGCTGGCGGCGTAGAGCGTGAAATTCGAGTACCTGCTCGGGACTCCGGCGGAAAGCTTCCTCACAGGCCACCTCCTCCCAGTTGTACTTAGCCCAGATACCGCCCCGACCCCGGTATGTCGGCACGCCGCTCTCAGCAGACATGCCGGCCCCCGTGAAAAAGACGATCATCTGGTAGTCAGCTAGTGAAATGGGTCGCGG